>JACQFP010000021.1 GCA_016200005.1 Verrucomicrobiota bacterium
AGACCTCCGACCTGAAATCCCTCACGCCCGCAGCCTGGGCCAAAGCCAGACGCGCCGCCATGCGTTCCGCCGCCTGATTTACTCCCGTTCCTTCGTCAGCTTCCGTGCCACTCACCCAAGGCAGTCTGGCTGTCGGTTACGTTGGACCAACCAGTTTGGTTACGACTCGGCGAAACACCTGACGAGTGTCACGGCGCCCGGCGGCACCTTCACCTATACCCTCGGCGCGGCGAACGCGGCAAGTCCATTGCCGAAAAAGGTTTTGCTTGGCAATACTTCCTACATCACCAACACCTACACCTACGACAGCATGGCGCGGTTGACGGGGACGTATCTCAAGACCAGCGCGAACGTGCTGACGAACAAGCACGAATACTCTTACACCGCGGGCAATCAGCGCACGCAGCAGACGTTCATGGACGCGGCCACGTACGGTTACACGTACGACAACATCGGCCAGTTGACCAATGCGGACAGTTCGGTGGCGGCTCAGGATCGGAAGTATGTGTACGACGCGGCGTGGAATCTCAATTACCGCACCAACAACACGACGACTTACAGCTTCAAGGTGGACGGGAAGAACCAGTTGACCAACGCGACGCCAGTCGGCGCGCAGACCTACGATGACAATGGCAACGTAACCTTCAGTGCGGGCATCGCGGATGGTTTCAGCTACGACGACGAGAATCAATTGCAGAATTGGTATCATTATGACGGCGGCTACAACGGCGACGGGTCGCCCACAGATTCCAAGGACAAGCGGACGGAGTTCATTTACGATGGCAAGGGGCGGTTGCGCAAGCGGGTGGAGTACACGACTGACGGTTCTGTTTGGATCGTTTCTTCTGAGACGCGCTACCTCTATGACGGGATGCGGGTGATTCAAGAACGCAACAGCAGCAACACGCCGACGGTCGCTTATACGCGCGGGACTGATCTGAGCGGGAGCTTGGAAGGTGCGGGTGGAATTGGTGGATTGTTGGGGCGCAGCCACGCGTATCAATCGGGCAGTGGCAGTTGGACGAACCATAACGTTTATCATGCCGACGGGAACGGGAACGTGACGTACATGCTGAACAGCTCCCAATCGGTGGTAGCCAATTACCGGTATGATCCGTTTGGAAACGCAATCACCGCAAGCGGCACGCTGTCCGGAGCGAACGTGTATCGTTTTTCGAGCAAGGAGATTCATGTCAACAGCGGGCTGTATTACTACGGCTACCGCTTCTATCATCCCAATTTGCAGCGGTGGCTGAACCGAGATCCCATTGGGGAACGAGGCGGCCTAAATCTTTTTGAGTTTGCGGGAAATGATCCAGTAGACCTGTTCGACCGCTTTGGCTTGTTCGTCACGCCGACCGATTTTCCACCCGGAGGCGGCCACAATACGGTCATTTGTTTTAACGGAAAGCTCACCATCCAGAACAAAAACAAAGGTCCTGATAGGAAATGCACAGGCGAACATGAGTATTCGCACTTGCAGGATTGGTTAAAGCGATACGGCGATGGCGTCTGCAAAGGTCAGAATAATGGCACTGTACCCGTAGGCGGCGACGGATACCTTGAATTTCTTCGCCAGTCAGAATGCAAGGCCTTCAAAGCAGGCAAGAAGTGCCGTGAAGATCTTCTGACGCACTGCAAAAAAAAGGATAAGGCTGCCATTCAAGCGGGAATTGACCGTGACAACCAAGGCTTGAAGGACAACAAGTGCAATTAAGGGGAATCGCCATGAACTCGATTGCCGCTTGGCTGCTCATTTCGCTGACTGTCTGTTTATTGTGCTCATCGTGCTTGAAAGAGAAGACAACGACACCTGTGTCGGCTGAGTCTGAGGTGCTCGCAATGGCTAAACGAGAGTTTAGGAAGGCCGGACGCAAGGTTGAGGACTACAGGATTACAGTTGACCACCCGACTAATGACGTCTGGTGGGTGCGCTTTGATCTTGATGTGCGCTATCCTCCACCTGGAGCGAGTCACTACGTTCGGGTCGAAAAGCAGACTGGGCGAGTAGTGTTTATGCCCGGCGAATAGAGCCTGGCAATACCTGCCTGCTCGATTCGAATAGCCCAGCCGGCGTACCGCACAATTTGAACTGGACACGCCAACCATAGGTAGAGCTTGTCCGCAAAACGCGCATTTTTGAAAAGGGTCGGAAAACGTCGGAGGAAGTTCCGGGCGCGGGCGGCGGCAGGGGTGGTCTTTATGGTGATCCTGGCTTTTGCAATCGCTTTTGGCCCGGCGGCGGACACACCGCTTCCCTCGTGTTTGGCCGTGGGTTGCGCGCCGTCCTTTTAGGCGGCTTGCGCCAGCACTTGTTTTTGTTCCAGTCGCGCCAGCACCCACAGGTTGTGGGTCAAGACCTGCCAGACGACCGCCAGCTCCCGATGCGCAAATCCTTTGGCCCGCAGCGGGCGCCCCAAAAATCCGTTCTTGAATATCCCGATGCGGCCTTCGGTCTGGCTGCGCCGCCGTTGCAGTTGCCCAAAGCGTTCTTCTTCCATTCTCTCTTTGAGCCGTGCCGGGTGCTTCGGACAAATCCCGTCGTAAATTTCCTGGGCGGCCAGCAACGCCTGGTTGGCCGCGCTGCAAAAGCCCCGATCCGTGCCCAGCGCCCGGATCACTCCGACGCCGTAAGCCGCCTCCATCCGTGCCAAACTCTGCGGCAGTTGCCGCCGGTCCGCCGGCGCGCTCTCGCGATGCAACTGCCAGTCCACGATCACTCCGTCTTTTTGTTCGGCCAGCAACAGGGTGTTGCCAAATTCCACTTCCGCCCCGGCTTTGCCCCGCACGATCACGCGCGTGTCGGTTTCATACAGGCTCAGCACCTTGTCGGCGTTGTTCACTTGGCGCTCGCCAATGATGCGTTCGTGCGCCTGCTTTTGCGCGGCCGGCAAGAGCGCCAGCACGCCGTCGATCCGCCGCAACACCACCTCGGCTTGCGGGCGCGTCCAGTCGGTTTGGCCCCAGGCTTGATCCAGTAACTCCCGGTGTCGTCGCGCGTGTCCGGCCACGACTTTGACCTGCTGCTTCATCAGGCGCAGGGTTCGCTTGCGTTGTTTTTTGGAATCTTTGGCCCGGCGCGCATGGGTCATTTGCAGGCTCAAGCGGTTCATCGCTTTGAGAAAATTCTCGGGCGGCTCCATGCGCTGCTTGAGACCGTGGGCACGAATCAAGCGCGTGGCTTTCATCAAGGTTCGCACCGCATCGCACAACAGCACCCAGTCCACCGGAAAATGAATGTTGGCTTTCAGACACGTCGTATCCACCCACACCGTTTCCAATTCGAGGGCGTGGGCCAGTTCCAAAGCCGACGCGCCCGACGGCTGCTGGGCCGCTAGGATCATTTGCTCAATCAGCGGGCGCATCGTTTCGGCCGGCAACCAGTGGGCGTAATCCTGCAAAGTGCTTTTGCCGGGCACACGCACGGCGGCCAGTTCTTCCATCCCGCAAAACCAGCGGAAGAGCGGGCACTCGGCCAGCCGCCGGCTCAGCCCGCGATAATCTTCCCCCAACCATCCTCGGAGCACCGTGCAACGCAGGGCGCGGTAACTGTGCTGTTGATGGCCTTGCCGGGCCTTGGTTTTGGCGGCGGGAAATTGCTGGTCGTAACGCCGGAGGCTTTGTTCGACGAAACTTTTTTCCACGCCGCTCCAGAGCAGGAGCTGGTCGATGCGGCGCAGTTGCTGCTCGAAATCCTGGTAATCGACATTGCCCAGAACCACAGGCAAAGCTGGACGCAGGGTCGGTTGGAAGGGTAGGATTGGGGCGGCGGGTGAATGGTTTTTCATTAGCGTGAAAATCATAACCCGCTGCTTTCGGGCAAAACCATTTTAATCGGTGGTTTTGCCTGATTGTTTTTGTTCCCTCAACCCGCGCCCTGATTGCCCAGGCGATTTCTCGGACAGGCTCTAACTTATCCCCGAACAGCTCTCAGTTGCCAGTTGGTTCAAGCAGCCGCCAAAATTTAACGCAACAGCACGCGACGCATACCGCTTGACCAAGTCAGAAATAATAGCGAAGGATATCCGCCATGTTCAAATTTCCGCTCGCCTTTACCGTGTTCGTTTTGGGCGCGACCACCATTTGTGCCAAAGATTACGCTGTTCAAACGTTCAAGAAGATACGTCTCTCCGATCAGTTCTGGGGCGAAGGCGCAAACTTTGGCGATTTCAACCACGACAACTATAAGGACATCGTCTCCGGCCCGTATTGGTATGAAGGCCCTGACTTCAAGAAGCGCCATGAATATTATCCCGCGAACAAAACATTTAAGCGCAAGAAGAATGATGGCACTGAAGAAGCCATCCAAGGTTTTGAAGGCGCTCTCGGCACAAATAACGCCTACTCTGACAATTTTTTCGCATTTGCCTACGACTTCAACAACGACGGTTGGGACGATATTCTGATCTTGGGATTCCCAGGCCAGGACGCGTCATGGTACGAAAATCCGAAAGGTCGCGAAGGCCTCTGGCAACGACATAAGGTGTTTGATGTCGTTGACAATGAATCGCCAACTTGGGGCGATTTGACTGGCGATGGTAAACCGGAACTCATTTGCAACTCTGGCGGCTACTTCGGTTTCGCCGAACCGGACTGGTCCGACACAACCAAACCGTGGACGTTTCATCGCATCTCACCGAAAGGGGACTGGCAACGCTTCACTCACGGGCTTGGTTATGGCGACGTCAATGGAGATGGCCGGAAGGACATTCTGGAACTTGATGGTTGGTGGGAGCAACCGGCCTCGCTCAGCGGTGATCCCGTTTGGACAAAACACCAGTTTCCCTTCGCACCCGGTCATGGCAGCTCCCAGATGTACGTTTACGATGTCAACGGCGACGGCCTAAATGACGTCATCACCAGCCTGGCAGCTCACGGCTACGGCCTAGCGTGGTATGAACAAGTCAGGGAGAACGGAATCATCACTTTCAAACAACACTCCATTCTCAACAAAGAGCAGAAACCCAGCCCCAATAAATACGGCGTCACCTTCTCCCAACTTCACGCCGTTGATCTGGTGGACATGGACGGCGACGGCCTGAAAGACATCATCACCGGCAAGCGCTTCTGGGCCCACGGACCTGCAGGCGATCCCGAACCTAATGCGCCAGCCGTGCTCTATTGGTTCAAGCTCGTACGCAACAAAGACAAGTCGGTCGATTTTATCCCCTACCTCATCGACAACGACTCCGGCATCGGCACACAAGTTGTGGCGGGCGACATCAACGGCGATAAGCGGCCCGATGTTGTCGTCGGCAACAAAAAGGGGACCTTCGTTTTTTTGCAACAAACGAAAAAGGTTAGCAAAGCGGAGTGGGAGAAATCCCAACCGAAACTGCTTTCGCCCTGAGCCAAAGAGCAGTCTGCTTTCCCGAATTAAGAGCGTTTGCGTCAGAAAAAATACGTGCTCTTTCTGGCGACTTGGCAGATAATCCGCCCACCCTTTATGAAAGATCAACTATTCCGTGCCTGCGGTTTCTTTTCCCTCGCCTTTTTCGTTTGGATTTCGCCGATTAATGCTGCCACGCTCGAAGTCATTGCGCCCGTCGGAAAAGATGGCAAACCTCTCAACCTAGATTTCGAAGTCGGCACGCTCAAAGATTGGACTGCCACCGGCAAAGCCTTCGAAGGTCAACCCATCAAAGGGGATACCGTCACCAAACGGCGCACGGACATGCGAAGCCAGCACACCGGAAACTTTTGGATCGGCACTTATGAAATCGCCGGCGACGAACCTCAAGGCACGCTGACTTCCGTTCCCTTCAAAGTCACTCAACCTTTCGCCAGTTTCTTAGTTGCCGGCGGCTTGTCGCCCAACACCCGTGTCGAACTCGTCCGCGCCGACACCGAACGGATCTTCTTCAAAACCTCGGGCACCGATAGCGAAAATCTGCGTCCGGTCGTCGTCGATCTTCAACCCCACCTCGGCAAGGAAATCTTTATTCGCATCCTCGACCAAGCGAGTGGCGGGTGGGGACACATCAACTTCGACGACTTCAAGCTCTACGCCCAACGACCGAAATTTGACAACGAACTCGACCCCGCCAAAGTCGCCGCTGATGCTCCGCCCGCCGATGTTGTGCCTTACGCCGGTCTGTCGCCCGCAGACGCTGCGAAGTTTGCCACGCTACCGCCCGGTTTCAAAATGCACGTCTTTGCCGGCGAGCCGGACATTGTGCAACCCATAGCCTTCTGTCTCGACGATCGTGGTCGCGTTTGGGTCGCCGAAGGACTCACCTATCCGATTCGCGCGCCGGAAGGGCAGGGCAAAGACCGCATCCTCGTCTTCGAGGACACCAACGGCGATCACAAGTTCGACAAGCGCACCGTCTTCATGGAAGGCCTCAACCTCGTCAGCGGACTCGAATATGGCTTTGGCGGAATTTGGGTCGGTGCCGCTCCTTACCTGATGTTCATTCCGATTCAAGACAGCGACGCGCCCAAGCCCGCTGGTCCGCCGCAAATCCTCCTCGACGGTTGGGATTACAAACGCGACACGCACGAAACTTTGAACACGTTCACCTGGGGGCCGGACGGCTGGCTATACGGTTGCCACGGCGTTTTCTGTCCTTCGCACGTCGGCAAGCCCGGCGCGCCTGAGAGCGAGCGTCAATGGATGGACGCTGGGGTCTGGCGTTACCATCCCACCAAGCACATCTTTGAAGTCTTCGCGGAAGGAACGAGCAACCCATGGGGCATCGACTTCGATGAACACGGGCAACTTTGGGAGGAAGCCTGCGTCATCCCGCACCTCTGGCACATGATCCAAGGCGGCCGTTACCTGCGCCAAGGCGGCGAGCATTTCAGCATCAACCGCGACGAAACCGCGCGCAACGAAAAGCATCGTGAGAACGGCAGCCGCAAACCGATCTTCCCCTACGTCTATGAAGACATCCAATCTGTCGGCGATCACGTCCACTACGCCGGCAACAAAGGCCCGCACGCCGGCAACGCGCGCTCCGACGCCGCGGGTGGCGGCCACGCCCACGCCGGCATGATGGTTTATCTCGGCGACAGTTGGCCCACCGAATATCGCGGGAACCTTTTCATGGGCAACATCCACGGCCAGCGGCTCAACATGGACATCCCCGAGCGCAGCGGCTCCGGTTACGTCGGCCATCACGGCAAGGACTTTCTGAACTTCAACGACACTTGGTCGCAAACGCTCAACCAACTCTATGACCAGGACGGCTCGGTTTACATCATCGACTGGTACGACAAGAACCAATGCCACCACACCAATCCTGATGGCCATGACCGCTCCAACGGCCGCATCTACAAAATCGTTTACAACGATCGGAAGGTGACGAAGGTGGATTTGCAGAGAGAACCGGACGAGGCTCTTCTGTTTATGCAATGGCGGCAAATGGGGTTACGGTCCGAGTGGGCTGCCAGACATGCGCGTCGGATTCTTCAAGAGCGCGCTGCAAATGGTAAACTCAAAACCAACATCCCCGAACAAATTGCCAAAGAAAAACTAAGGATGCCGATGAACGAAGTTGAAGCTCTCCACTTCCTTCAAGTTCAGCATTCCACGATCGGAATTCTGGAAGATGAAGCGTTGAAAATCCTGCAGCGTTCCGATTACGAATTCCTCCGGGCCTGGACAGTTCAACTCATTTGTGAAAGCAAGAGCCTATCTACAGAAGCCTCAAAAGAATTCGTCCGCCTCGCGCGTGAAGACAAATCGCCCGTCGTCCGACTTTACCTCGCTTCCGCGCTTCAACGTCTGTCCCCGGAACAACGCTGGGACATTTACACCGCGTTGCTCCAGCACAGCGAAGACGCCAACGACCACAATATCCCGCTGATGGTTTGGTACGGTGGCGAAGTCCTCGCAGCAACACAGCCGGTCAAAGCATTGTCGCTCGCGGTCACAGCCAAGCTGCCGAAGATTCTCAATTTCACCACGCGCCGCATCGCACAACTCGGCACTGCCGAAGCGCGCGACCTCATCGCCGAGACGCTGGCCAAGCTTGACGATTCATCCAAACAACTCGACATGCTCACCGGCTTGAGCGCCGCGCTCAAAGGCCAGCGCAGTGTGCCGATGCCACAAGGCTGGGAAAAGGTTGAAGCCAAACTATCCGCCAGTTCAAATCCGCAAATTCGCGCCCTTGCTCAATCGCTGTCACTGACATTCGGGAGCGCGAATGCGCTCGCGGCGTTGAAGAAAACGCTGATGGATGAGTCCGCCGAAGCCGGTGCCCGCCGCACCGCGCTCGATTCGTTGCTGAGCACTCGCGACGCGTCGTTGCCGCTGTTGCTTCAGCAGTTACTCAAGAGCACGGACCTTCGCGGCCAAGCGATTCGCGCTCTGGCCGGCTACGACGATTCAAACACTCCCGATGCCATCCTCGGAGTTTACGCATCGCTCGGCACCGGCGAAACGCGCGACGCGCTGAACACGCTCGCCTCGCGCGCTGCGTTCGCCAAACCGATGCTTGCATCCGTCGAAAGCGGAACGATTCCGCGCAATGCGCTCACCGCCGAAATCATCCGTCAGTTGCGCAACTTGAAGAACGCCGACATCGACCAGCAGCTTCAAAAAGTCTATGGCACGATTCGTGACAGCAGCGCCGACAAGAAAAAGGAAATCGAGAAATACAAACGCATTTATTATGCGGGCGGTTCACAGCCGGGAATCGCTTCGCGCGGTCGCGCAGTGTTCGACAAGATTTGCGCCCAATGCCACACGCTCTTCGACACCGGTGGCAAAGTCGGGCCGGACCTCACGGGTTCAAATCGCGCCGACCTTGACTACATTTTGCAAAACATCCTCGATCCGAACGCCGTCATCCCGAATGATTATCGAGCTTCCACCATCGAAACCAAGGATGGACGCAGCCTCATTGGTATCGTGAAGCAACAGGACGACAAGTCCGTCACCGTCGCGACGCAGACCGAGACGCTGGTTCTGCCGCGAAACGAAATCCAATCACAGCAGCAAAGCGAACTCTCGATGATGCCGGAAGGATTGCTCGCTCCTTTGGCCGACCAGGAAATCCGCGATTTGATTTACTACCTCAGCCGTCCCGGTCAAGTTCCCCTGCCAGCTTCCGCGCAATAGGACGTCGCCATGAAACTGATTTCCTCTTCCATTGCAGCACTGTTGGCGCTCTCGCTTGTTTCTACTCCAATTTCCCTGCACGCCGCCGCACCCGAAAAACCCAACATCATTTTTATCCTCGCTGACGACCTCGGCTACACCGACGTCGCCTGTTACGGCAACAAATATTACGAGACGCCGAACATCGACCGCCTGGCGAAACAGAGCATCCGCTTCACCAGCGGCCAGACGTGCGCGCCGAACTGCCAGCCCACCCGCGCCGCGCTCATGAGTGGCCAATACATGCCGCGCACCGGCGTCTATACCGTTGGCAGCATTGACCGTTTCGACTGGCGCAGCCGTCCGCTTCGGCCCGTGGACAATGTGGAGAAACTTCCGCTCGATAAAATCACGATCGCGCAATCGTTGAAGAAGGCTGGTTACGCCACCGCCATGTTCGGCAAATGGCATTTGGGCGATGATGGACCGCATCATCCTGGGAAGCGCGGCTTCGATGAGGCGATTGTCAGCGCCGACAAACACTTCGATTTCAAAACCAATCCGCGCACCGATTATCCGCCAGGCACTTATCTCGCCGATTTCCTGACGGACAAAGCCACCGACTTCATTCGCCGTCATAAGGACGGTCCGTTCTTTCTCTACCTGCCGCACTTCGCCGTTCATTCACCCCACGAAGCGAAGACCGGTCTCATCGCGAAGTTCAAACCCAAGCCGCCCGCCGGCGGTCATCACGACCCAACCTACGCCGCCATGATTTACAGCGTCGATGAAAGCGTGGGCCGCATCGTCGCGCTGTTGGATGAATTGAAGCTCGCCGAAAAAACACTCGTCATCTTCTCCAGCGATAATGGCGGCGTCGGGGGATACGAACGCGAAGGCATCAAGAAGGCCAATGGCATCACCGACAACGCACCGTTGCGCGGCGGCAAGGGAATGCTCTACGAAGGCGGCATTCGCGTGCCTTACATCTTCCGCTGGCCCGGCAAGATTCCCAAAGGCACCGTTTGCGACACGCCCATCAACAGCGTCGATCTCTACCCAACGCTCCTCGAAGTTGCAGGCGCGTCACCGTCGCCCAATTACCCGCTCGATGGCGAGAGCTATCTCAAACTGCTGACGAGCGGCGGCAAAGCGACGCTGAATCGCGAAGCGATTTACTGGCACTTCCCCGGCTACCTCGGCGCGGGAGAAAATACCTGGCGCACGACACCCGTGGGCGCAATTCGCTCTGGCGATTGGAAACTGCTGGAATTCTTCGAGGACGGTCGGCTCGAACTCTACAACCTGCGCGATGACCTCGGCGAAAAAAACAATCTCGTGGCCAAGCTGCCCGACAAAGTCAGGGAACTGCACGCGAAGCTGGTGGCTTGGCGTCAGGAACTAAAAGCCCCCATGCCAACGAAGAACACCGAGCAACGCCCGCCCGCCAAACCCGAAAGGGGCGCGAAGAAACGCAACAAGGCGGACGATGGGGAATGAAAAATCGTTAGTGCGCAACTCACGATTTACGGAACTTGAAGTTCAGGGGAGCATACGCGTCGCGGGAGTTGTTCGTTGGGCCAGCGCGACGAACACTTGGCGCACGGCTTACGACCGGCGACCGAGCACGTCCGCAAAGGCCAACGACGAGGGATCAATCGCGGATTGCAACGCAAAGGCTTAGCGCGGCCAAGCCGCAACCGCAGCGGAGCGCGGAATTTATTCCGCTTCGACTCTCGCTCCGCTGTACCGCCTGGAAAGTTCGGCGCCCGCTCGAACCCTCGGACGTTGAAGCGGAATAAATTCCGCGCTCCAAAATCTTCGCAAGCTGTGACGATGTTGGGAGATAGCACTGCAAAGACGGCAAGCCGCGAAGCGGTCACGGAAGTTAGCCAGCCAGGAAGTGGCTGGACCACGGCCCCAAGCAACAACGACCATCCGCCGTCCCATCGGGACGTTTTCCTAACGCCTCCGCTGCACCTAAACGGACAGACAAATTCGGACTTCCGTTAAGCGCGGCGGTGAGAAGGTCGAATGTGTGTGAATGATTCAGTTCGCCAAGCACTTTGGTGGCAGCCTCCCGCACTCGCCAATCCCTTCTCACGGCCAACGCACTGATGAGTAGCTCGACAGCACGCGGATCTTGCGCAACTTGCAGCGCCTCGACAGCAGCGACGCGCACCCTTTCATCTTTGTATTGTAGAAACTTTGAGGAGTGCCTCCAGACATCGTGAGTCTTTCAATTTTCCAAGAGCAAGAGCCGCGAGCGCGCGAATACTGGCTTCCACATCCCCCAACGCTGAGACAAGCAATTCGAACTGAGCAGATGGAATCAAGCAAGAAACGGATTTGATGGCAACCATCCGAACTTCGGTCGATTTATCGCGAAGCCCCCATCGCAGAACTTCATTCAAGTGCCATTTCTGGTGGACTGCCACCTTTTCGCACCTGACTCATGGAGTCTTCAATAAACTTACACCCTTTACCCGGGGACTTGAACGGCCATGAGCAACGCACCCACAACCATTTCAATTTCCAATTGGATTGGTTCATCGCTTCTACCTTTCAATCCAAGCGGCAATACGCAGCCAACCCCTGCAATCCGCCCTCGCGCCCGAAGCCGCTTTCCTTGTAACCGCCGAACGGACTCGTCGGGTCGAATTTGTTGTACGTGTTCGCCCAGACGACGCCGGCGCGCAGTTTGTTGACCATCTTGAAAATCTTGCTGCCTTTGTCTGTCCACACGCCCGCGCTCAAGCCGTAGGGGATGTTGTTCGCGCGCTCGAACGCCTCCTCCGGCGTGCGGAACGTCATCACGCTCAACACCGGCCCGAAGATTTCCTTCAAAATCCCTTCAGGCGATAGAGTTTGTTCCCATCCACTGCGCTGTTCGTCACGTTGAACTGATTGCCGACAATTGTTGCGTTCGATACGGTGCTCCAATTATTCGACGCAGGCAACGCAGGCGCGCTTTCCAGCGTGAAGTCGCCATAATACAAAGGCCATGTAACTATGACGTTCTTGGTCGGTGTGCGTTGGATGTTCAGAAGCGGGCTGCCCAATTCAAACGCGCCGATGTCGCTGCCGTCGCCGCCAGCTGCATCCGTCGTGGAGGCGAAATCAAATGGCCGCGGTGCGCCTCGTTGATCGGACGCGACACCGAAGCTTTTCCCTTTGTCGATCGCCGGACTGCCGTTCAGCGGTCTGTGCGTGGGTGTGCAGCCGCCGTTTTCCGCCAGCGGGCCGAGCAACGGATTGAGCGGCGAACCAATGCTTCCGGCTTGGTCGCCATTTATCCCGTCGGTGAAGCCAATCGCGCCATTGGTGTTACCAATCAGATTGAATCCGCCCGATGTTTACGTGCCCTTGAGGTCCGGGCCGGTGACGCCGCTGTTGCCCGCGATGATGCTGTTGGTGATGACATGGATGTAGCTGCTGCCGCTGTCGTCAATGCCGCCGCCGTTGGTACTCGAGTTTCCGGTGACGGTGCAGTTGATCAGGGTCAGGATTCCGGAACCCAGTCCACCAAAGGCAATGCCGCCGCCGCGTTTGGTCGTGATCCCACCGACGAACACCGTGCGATTGCTCGAAATGGTGGTGTTGCGGATGGTCAGCACCGCGCCGGCGTTGGCGAAGATTCCGGCGCCGGCGGCACCGGACTCGTTTCCGGCGAGGGTGCTGTTCTCGACATTCAGATAAACGTCCGAGTCTGCGTAAATCCCGCCGCCGCCGCTGAAGCCGTTAGACTCCGCGTGATTGCCGACGATGGCGCAGGCCGAAATCGTGTTGCTGCCGCCATCCATCTTGATACCCGCGCCATAGTCTGTCGCGAAACCATTGGCGATCGTCAGGCCGGAAATGTTGACGACGCCATTGGTGATGTGAAAGACGCGGTTGGAATTGTTGCCGCTGATTGTGAGTTGCTTCGCGCATGGCCCAACGATGCTGAGACTCTTGCCGATGACCAATTCACCGTTGGTCAATGTAATCATACCTATGACGTTCGAGGCGAAAGTGATCACATGGCCGGGTCCGGAATCCGCGAGGACATATCGCAGCGAACCTGGCCCGTCATCTCCCGTGTGAGTTACCACGTTTGTGTCAAGGGTGCCGTGAACAGTCAAACTTGCTGCTGTAACCGAACCGACATCATTCTGTGCCGCATCTCGAGCCATTAAAGTCCAAGTTCCGTTCGGATTTGTTACTCCCGCGAAAGCCAGATTCAATTGCGTCCGCGGTGCGGGATTGATCTGGCCAAAATCACCTGCTTCTGTCGTTCGGTAAGTTCCCGGCGTTACGGTGCATGTATCGCCACATGAACCATCGGTCGCAACCGTCCAAATGTGGGGTGGGGTCGGCGCGGCATCGTTGAACGTGTATGTGCCGCCATAATTGGAATCGTCTCCAAAACCGGTCGCCGTCATAACGCCGATCCTGCTGACCAGCACCAGGTTTGTGCCATTGGGAGAGGCGAGCCTCATGTCAACATCACCAACCCAAGTGTGAGTTAGTGTGACGGCGACCGAAATGTCGACGATGGGAGCATTGACACCAACAACATCAAAACTGATGACCAGCGGAGCACCGTAAACTGGCGGGGTTCCGCTGCCGCCATCCGGAACTGGACCGACTCCAGTTCCCTGAAATGTTCTTGCTCCAGAACTGAATTCACCCGCAAGAAGCATCGCCAGTGTCATCAGTGCCAGATCAGAACGATGTTGACTCGATCTGAATATCAACTTTGGGCATGTGCGGGCCATGCTTGGTAATGGGTTTGACAACTCATAACAGAACACAGGGCGTTTGGAAGGGGAATTTCGGTTTAGCTTCCGAAGTTTCTCTTTGCGACTTGGGTTTCTTTCGATCTTCCCGGCAATACGCCGCCAGCCCCTGCAATTCGCCCTCGCGACCGACCCAGGCTGCGCCGGAGGCTTCGCCGAGGCGAGAGCCGCTTTCCTTATAGCCGCCGAACGGCTTCATGTGAGGCCCAGTTGCTTGCGAACTTGGTCGGCGGAGAACGTCGGCTTGCCTTTGTTGCGGGCACGGGCTTCGAGCAGGTCAAGGTAGTCGTTCAAATCTTCCATCTGCTCGCGCATTGAACCGATTTGTTTGAGCACGGCTTGCCGACGACGTTTCATCAGGCCGTCGCCAGTCTGCGTGAAGCACGATGAACCGCGCCGCGGCCCCGGCGGCGCCCGCGCTTTACGCGATCCAATTCCGCGATGAGCCGCGCCTCGGCCAGCGCGCGCGGCGCGGCGAAGACAACGGGATGTTTGGCCTCAAATTCCCAGAGTTCTTCGAGGCTTATCGGTTTTGTCCGTTTCACTGTCATGGCGTCAATGTAGTTCAGTTGTCGTCTTTGTTGCAAGGGTTGGATGACTGATTTTCTCCTGCCGCTTGGTGATGGCGGTCATCTCCGGCGTTTGAATGATAAACAAATCCTGAATGGGAGAAACGGCCAACAGCTTCTCGTAGAACGTCGCGGAATTCACCGTGGCCTCGCCCCAAATTCGGGGAATGTTCAAAGCTTTCGCCAATTGAACCAGGCCGAAAATGATGCCGCTGCCCACGCCGCTCACCGGCCATGTCGGTTGGAGGGCGCGCGGGTGCAGCGCGAGAAAATCGAGCGCAAGGTGATGACACCAAGTGCGTCGGCAATAGGCGAGGCCAATGGGCAAATCCCGGCCTCCTTGCCGGATCGTGGCGACCATGATGAAGGCGATTTCGCATTTCGCATCGCGGCGAATCTCGCGCTGAAGTCCGGCAAAACTTTCGGCGGCTTCATCGGTGCGCGAGTAATAGCGCCAGCGCTTGGCGGCGAGCCGCGTGAATTCGACCGCTTCCCGGATGATAGTGGAGGACTTGCGCGCGAACGGAGAAAGGCTGCGATGATAACGGCGGAGTTCGGCTTGGTTTGCAAAACGAAGCGTCGCCTTGTGTGGCAAGTTTTCCACTATGATTTGGAACGGAAATTCGTTCACAATCGGCATTAAGTATTTTTGAATCAATCCAGACGACAATACGCCGACAATCCCTGCAATCCGCCTTCACGACCAAACCCGCTTTCCTTGTAACCGCCGAACGGACTCGTCGGGTCGAATTTGTTGTACGTGTTCGCCCAGACGACGCCGGCGCGCAGCTTGTTGACCATCTTGAAAATCTTGCTGCCTTTGTCTGTCCACACGCCCGCGCTCAAGCCGTAGGGGATGTTGTTCGCGCGCTCGAACGCCTCCTCCGGCGTGCGGAACGTCATCACGCTCAACACCGGCCCGAAGATTTCCGTCCACGCCGCTTTGCACCAGCTCGCGGATTTTTTCGAGCTGCGGCCGCGAGTTGATCGCGCCGATGTCGGTGTTTTTGTCGAGCGGATTGCCCACGCGCAAGGTCTGGATGCGGTCGCGCAATTTCTTGATGACGGTGGAATAAATTCCTTCCTGCACGAACAGGCGCGAGCCGGCGCAGCAGACGTGGCCTTGGTTGAAATAAATGCCCGCGATGACGCCTTCGATGGCCTGGTCAATCGGCGCGTCCTCGAACAAGATGTTCGCCGCCTTGCCGCCGAGTTCGAGCGTCAATTTCGGCGTAGCTGGGTTCGGCAGAACGCGGCCAATTTTGTTTGTTGAGAAGTTACCGGCGCTCTGCCGAGCGCCGCTACGTTCCGCAATTGCCCTCGCAATCGCCTTACCGACTTCCGTGCTCCCCGTAAAAGCAATCTTGTCAATGTCCGGATGATTGACGAGCGCCGCGCCGGTTTCGCCCGCGCCGGTGACGATGTTCACCACGCCTTCGGGCAATTCCGCCTCCTGAAAAATCTGCGCCAGCCGCAGCGCCGTGAGACTCGTGGTCTCGGCGGGCTTGAGCACGACGGTATTCCCGCACGCGAGCGCGGGCGCGATTTTCCACGCGGCCATGAGCAACGGAAAATTCCACGGAATGATCTGCCCCGCGACGCCGAGCGGCTGCGGCGTTTTACCGGGGAATGCGTATTTCAGCTTGTCCGCCCAACCCGCGTAATAAAAGAAGTGCGCAGCCACGAGCGGCAAATCCACGTCGCGGCTTTCCTTGATGGTCTTGCCGCCGTCCATCGTTTCGAGCACGGCCAGTTCGCGCGATTTCTCCTGAATGATGCGCGCAATGCGATAAAGATATTTGCCCCGCTCGCGTCCCGGCATCTTGCTCCAGACTTTATCGTAGGCTTTGCGCGCGGCCTTCACCGCTGAATCAACATCGCCCTCATTCGCAGCCGCAATTTCCGTGAGTTGCTGCTCGGTCGCGGGGTTGATAGATGGTAAATATTTTCCCGAGCGCGGCTTCACAAACTTGCCGTTGATGAACAGCTCATGCCGCGGCGCGATGACGTAATGTTTTGATTCCTCCGGCGCGGGCGCGTAATCCCATTTGTTGCCGAACACGAGCCGGCGCTCTTTCAGCGGCACGACGGCGTGAGTTGGAGCGGCGACTACGCGCCTGGCTGAAACTTTGCGGGAGAGATGTTTGAGTTTCATAACAATCGAGAATCGGACTCCCTCTCCCCCATCGGGGGAGAGGGTTGGGGTGAGGGGGCGGGCTGTGGCAAATAGCCATCAATTTCCTCCTGGCGTCCCGTTCGTTCCATCAATGCGTGCCAGATTTCAAATCGCACCGTCTCAAGTTCACCGCGCAATTGATGATTCCAGAAGCGGAGCAGTTTAATCCCTTGGCCGACGAGGAACTGATTTCGTTTTTCGTCTCGGGCGCGCTGGTCGGGAAAGCCACGCCCGCCGCCATCAAGTTCAACTGCGATTTTTGCGGCCGTGCAGAAGAAATCGAGGGAGTAAATGCCGCATGGATACTGGCGGCGGAATTTGAATTCGACGAAGCGGCGGTCGCGCAGCAAACGCCACAGGCGTCTTTCGGCTTCAGTGGATTTTTTCCGCAAGTGGCGCGCGAAGTTGCGGACCTCGACGGTACGTGTGCGGCGTTTGCCGTATTGTGGCGGTCGCCCCCTCACCCCACCCCTCTCCCCTGATGGGGGAGAGGGTGACTGCGATGCCGCACGGGCACAATTTACGGTCTGTGTTGCGGCTAATTTTTGTTTCACGGCAGCGAAAAGTAATCCGGGCCTTGATGATTCGCATCCACCTGCTTGGCTCTTTGCATGAGCACTTCGTTGACGAGCGTGCGCGCACGGAAGGATTTGAGTTTGGTTTTCATGGGGCGTTTTTCTTCAGCGTTTTCCAGCCGGAAATCTGCTCGTCAATTTCTTTTCCCTTCGCCTTTGCCACGGCAAGCGGCAAGCCTCGATTCATCCCGGGCCGTTGGTGGCCGGTTTCGGTGAGCCATGCGTCTTTCATCATGCGCTGTTTGTCTTGAACCAGCTTCAGGATTTCCTTGCCGCGCGGGTGGGCCGCCAGCATCGCCTGCGGATCGTCAATGGCCGTCAGGTCCTTCGCGCCGAGATGCAATAGGATTTGTTTCGCGATGATCCAATGGCCGGTCTCGTTGCAATGCACGCCGTCGCCGGCGAGAAAAAATTTCGGGTCGCGCACGCGCTGCTCGGTGAGATCACGGTTCATTGGCCCGTGCAAGTCCGCCACGTCCCAGCCCGCCGCGCACTGCGCCAGCAGCCAGTCGGAGTAGCGGTCGAGCGCGTTGCCGTAGCCGGGATGACCGCCTTTGACTTCATCGAACGTCGGGGGCGTGATGAGAATGATTTTCACGCCCGCCGCCGTGACTTGTTCACGCAGCCGCTTGATGCCGGCTTGAAATTTTCGAAACCGTTCCGCGCTGAACGGCAGATAAATACCGTCATTCATTCCGTAACAAGCGATGACCAGGTCGGGCTTCGTTTTCTCCAGCACGCGGCTCAAACGTTCGTGCAAATCGGGCCGGGGAAATTGGCCACCCGCATGACCTTCTTCGGAAAGGCCGGAGACAGTTTCGCTGGGTAGGCCAAGATTCAGAAACTCGAATTGCCGCTCAGGGAAGCGCGTCACGAAGTAGGCCTCAATGATTTCAACATATTGGCCCGCATAGGTGATGCTGTCGCCGAGAAAAACGATGCGACGAACATCTTGTAACTTCGACAACGCGTTGGTGGACTCGGCCGCCGTCAGAGGTGATGGCATCAGGCAAAACAACAAGACGGCGAACAGGAAATGCGGCGAACGCCAGACCTCGACAACTTTTGAGTCGACTTCGAGCGCTCTAAGCATTGACTGATTCACGGGGTCTTTCGCTTGCGGTCGGGCCGGAGCTTAAGCCGACAATGTAACCAAACCGTGCGCGAAATTGTTCCCGCGTCATGTTTGCGGTCTCGGCAAATCGGGCGAGCCGCGTCGGTTTCTGGAAATCTTCCGGTTCGAGCCGGATCATGTAACGGCGCGCACATTCGTAGGCCTCGGCGTCCACATTGACTTTGCGCACCTGCATGCGGCCCGTCGCCGGATTGAGCAGTTGCTCGAACGGCAGTGGCATCATTTTGCCGCCGACAAAGGAAATGATGGCGCCATGTCTGGCCGCCTGTTCCGAACGCAGAAACTTCACCGCGGCATAACCGAGGTCGCGCGTGTATTCGGCATCGAACGGAATCGGATCGGCGCAGCGCAATTCGTAACCGAGGTCTTTGGCCACCAGCACCAGCTTCAGGCCAAGCTTCTCCAGCCGCTCGCCGAGCATGTCCGTGATCATCCGGCCGAAATCAATTTCGCCCAGCCGCAGGTGGCCGTGATCGTCACGGCTGATTTTTCCGTAACGCTCAAGCTTTCCGTGCTCAACCGCTCCCAACAATCCCTTCTCCCCGATGGACTCCAATAATCCTTCCGCCAAAACCGCGACGCCAAAACGGTTTCCGGTTGCGCGGCGTTTGATGATCGCGCCCAGGAGAATGTCGCAAACCTCGTCGAACGTGACGGGGCGTTCGCGAAACTCCTCCGGGATGATGGTCAGCGTGGCCGCGGCGGCCTTGCCCATACCAAGCGCAAGGTGTCCCGCTGCGCGCCCCATGCTGATGATGATGTACCAGCGCGAGGTCGTGCGCGCGTCTTCGGCCAGGTTGCGGACGATGGCCACACCGTGGTGTCGCGCGGTCTCGAAGCCAAACGTTGGCGTTGAGCCGGGCAACGGCAGATCGTTGTCAATGGTCTTGGGCACATGCGCGACGCCGATGGCGCCACCGGCTTCCTTGTAAACGCGGCTGGCGGAAAAGGCCGTGTCGTCGCCGCCAATGGTCACGAGCGCGCCGATGTTCCAGCCGCGCAGGACCTCCAGCACATTCTTCATGCTCGCTTCGGACTTCGTGGGATTGGCCCGCGCCGTGCCAAGAATGGAACCACCGCGCAGGTGAATATCTTTGACGCCCTCGATGCTCAACTTGGAGTAATGTTCCGCGTCACCTTGCGCGAGCCACTTGAAGCCGTCCCGAAAACCGATGACTTCGTAGCCCTGGTTGACGCCTTCAATCGTGGCGGCACTGATGACGCCATTGATGCCGGGCGCCGGACCACCCCCGACCAGGATGGCCAGCCGGCCTTTCTTTACAAGCTCTGCCATGAACTTATTCTAGCGGGTTGGATTTGATAGGAAAGCAATTTGACGCAAGCTTTACGGCAGCGAGAAGTAATCCGCGCCCTGGTAACTGCCATCTGCGAGCTTGGCGATTTGCATGAGCACGTCGTTGACGAGCGTGCTGGCGCCGAAGCGGAACAGGTCGGGCGTGAGCCAGTCGTCGCCGAGGGTTTCCTTGACCATCACGAGGTAGGCGAGCGCCTGCTTGGACGTGCGGAGGCCGCCGGCCGGCTTCATGCCGATGCGGATGCCGGTGGCAAAAAAATAATCGCGGATGGCTTCCAGCATCACGAGCGTGACGGGCAGGGTAGCAGCGGGCGAAGCTTTGCCGGTGCTGGTCTTGATGAAATCGCCGCCGGCTTGCATAGCGATTTCGCTGGCGAGACGGACGTTGTCGTAGGTCACGAGTTCACCGGTTTCGAGAATCACCTTCAAGTGTGCCGGGCCGCAGGCTTCCTTCGTGGCGGCGATTTCGTCGAACACTTTAGCGTGGTTGCCGGCGAGGAAGGCGCAGCGGTTGATGACCATATCAATTTCATCCGCGCCATCGGCCACGGCGCGACGGACTTCACCGAGTCTCGTCGGCAAGGGAAATTGTCCGCTGGGAAAACCGGTGGCGACGGAAGCCACGCGAACGGGCGAATTGTCGCCGAGGAATTTACGGGCGTATTTCACCATGTTCGGATAAACGCAGACTGCGGCGCAGGGCGGCACGTTGTATTTAGCCTCCGCGGGTTGGAGCGCCTTGCGGCAGAGATAGGCGATCTTGCCTGGCGTGTCTTTGCCTTCGAGCGTGGTGAGGTCGCACATGCTCACGGCCATCTTGAGTCCGACGAGCTTGGTGCTGGTCTTGATGCTGCGCTTGGAGAACGCGGCGGCGCGTTCCTCGACCATGACGGCGTCAACGGTAGGTGTTGTGAAGCCGGACTGGCGCGAAAGCTTCTCTGCTTTTGGGAGGACGGCTGGTTTCATGTCCAGCGTGACTGTGCCGACGCCATGCACGTTCGTCAATTCAAAGCGGCGCGGGGGGTTCGGTTTGTTGTTGGTCAATTTTTTTTGGCCCGTTTTCAATTCATTACTCTGGCAGTAATTCGCCTTGACCGGCCAAGAGTGTAAGGCACGATACAGATAAGATTATGAAAAACCTTATTTGCGTCTTACTACTCAGCTTGGTTTTCGGGTGTGCGTCAGTTCCGCCTGCGGGCCATATTCAGCCCGGCAAAATCAGTCACATCAATGTCGGCATGACGAGGCAGGAAGTCATTAACGCCATCGGTGAGCCAGAGAGTGTGTCGGCGGCAAAGGATTCCGAGACTCTCTATTATGTCGAAGAAAGACCGTGGTGGCAGTGGGCACGGATTGCCGTCAAGCTTGAGAACGGCAAGGTCACACAATTCGGCGAGGGCAGATAGTGCTCATTGCGCCGGCGCATTCGCGTCAGCCGACAAACAGTCAAGCAGTCCGCGACGCGGGCGCCTGGCTACAGTTTCCCGATCGCCTTGTTAAGTGAGTATTGCGCCTTGTTGAACTCAGCGACGGCTTTGAAATAATCCAACCGCGCGCGGGTCAGGTCTTGTTCGGCCTGAATGTTTTCGAGAACAATTCCAACGGCGAACTCCTTCCGCTCGCGGGTCAGTCGCAGACCTTCTTCGGCAGCAACCAACGCGCGCTTCGCCGTGTCGATCTGGTCGCCCAAGGATTGCCAGCGCGTGAAGGCTTCCACCACCTGGCGAGTAATGTCGTCGCGGAGTTTATCAACGGTGAGCCGCGCCACGTTTAAGCGCGAGTCTGTGGAATGAATGCGACCAAAGTCGAACAGGCCGCCCGGACCGATGCGCCAGCTCATGCCGACGAAGTAATCCTCCTGCTCACCGAACGTATCGGCAACACCGCGCCGGCCGCCGCCCAGCCCTCCCGCAAAAGCCTGCGCGCCGAGTGAAGGAATCACCGGCCCGTAAACGGCGCCGTTTTTCGTGTCGCGCGCCGCTGTCATGAGCGACTGGCTTTGTTTGAGTTCCGGGCGCGAGGTGAACGTTTGCTGAACGAGCGAATCGAGTGCCGCGTTGGTTTGGATGAGCGTGAGTGGCGCAAGGTCGGAATCGCGGGCGACCAATTCCACGACCGGATCAAGGTGCAACGTTTGCGCGAGCCGGGCGGCGGCGATGCGTTGTTGTTCGGCGGCCTGGCGAAGAGCAAGTTGGTTTCTTTCCGACTGAACCTTGGCGCGGAGCTGATCGCCTTTGTAAGCAATGCCGGCTTCGACGGCGTTTTGAATCTGCTTTTCATAGTCTGCAGAAATCCTGACAGCCTCACGCGCAACATCGACGGCGGCCTGGGCCAGCGTCAGATCGAAGTAACCTTGCGCCGCCGCGAGAGTGCTGTCCTGTCGCTGCGATTCGAGGGCGTGATCGGCGGCTTTGATGAGTTGTCTGGCCGCCAACGATTTGTAGATGGCATCGCCAATGTCCAGTTGCGCGCCAATGGTTCCGCCGGGAGCATAAGATTGTTTGTGGACTTCAATAATGTTGCCCGCCACGTCCTGAATCAAGTTATCGTGCCGGCGATAAGTGATTCCCGGCGAAAGCCACGGGAAGAACTGGGCGACGGCGCTTTCGTGATTAGCGCGGGCCTCGGCAAGTTTCTCGCGGGCAATTTTGATGTCGAGATTCTGCGCGCCCGCCAGTTGCAACGCAGTGGGCAGGTCGATCTGGTGAGCGACGTTCGTTTCGGCGGGTGAGGTGCGGATTGAGATTAAGAGAAAGATTAAGATTAAGATGGGGCTGCGGTGATTGCTATTCCTCTTAATCTCTCTCTTAATCTTCATCTTAATCTCTCCAGAAATCGTAAATCACTTCGCCTCCATCACGCTGACTGCCTGCCCGTCGTTCAAAACGTGCTTGCCAATCAAAATCACCGGCTCGCCACCTTTCAGACCATCAAGAATCTCGACTGAGACAGCGTCGTTGAATCCGGTTTTAACCGTGACCTTTTTGGCTTTGTTGTCAGTCACAGTGAAGACGGAGCTCTTTGCTTTTTCGATTAAAAGCGCCTCGACAGGCACCAACAGCACGTCAGTTTTTCGTTCGATGCCGAGCTTAATGGTTGCGAACATGCCGGGCCGCAGTTCGCGCGTGGGGTTGGGCAGTTCGGCCTCCGCCAGCATCGTCTTGGTCGCGTCGTCCAATGCGTAACTGAAGCGGGTGATCTTTCCATCAAAAGTGCGACCAGCTAATCCCTCCACGTTGACTTTGATCGGCTGATCTTTTTTTACAAAGGCGGCCTCAAGCTCTGGCACCGCGACCTGGATGCGCACCTTGCTGAAGTCCATCAACGTGAGCAGGGCGGCGTTCTGCGCGGCGCTGCCGGAAGTCGCGGCGGGAATGAAAGCGCCGGGATCAACCATGCGTTTGGTCACGACGCCGGAAAACGGAGCGGTGATTTTGGCGAAGCCGAGCAATGTTTCCGTGCGTTCCAGATTCGCCTTGGCGATGTCGAGTTTTCCTTTGGCGTTATCGACGGTCTGCGGGATGACCAGATCGGGAGCTTTTTTCTGCGCTTCGCTCACACGCCTGTAATCGATGGCCGCCACTTCAAGCTCGGCCTTGAACTTGGCGAGGTCGGCGAGCAGTTCGGGAACTTCGATGTCCGCCAGCAGCGCGGCTTCCTTGACCTCGTCACCCTTATCGACCGTGATCGTTTTCAAATAACCCGCGACCTTGGCGTAAAGCGTCGCCTGTTGATACGCCAGGACACTGGCCGGCAACGTGATGCTGCGCGTGATTTCGCCTCGATGCGGATGGACGATTTTCACCGAGATTGGGGAAGCGGGCTTGCCGATCGGCTCGGTAGCAGCAGGCTTGCAACTCAACAGTAATGTCGGTGCGAGTACGGTCAACAGAATGGAAGTGAAGCGAGCGATTTTAGGATTCATGATATTCTCATCTATTGACTTTTTCCGGGCAGAAGAGCGGGGCTGCTCCCAGCATCATCTGGATCAAGTGACGCCGAGCGTCGATGGCTGCGCGCTTGAACGATGGCAAACACCGACGGCAACACCAGCAACGTCGCGACTGTCGCCACCGCGAGTCCGCCGACAACCGCCCGACCAAGCGGCGCGGTTTGCTGGCCGCCTTCGCCCAGGCCCAAGGCCATCGGCATCATGCCGGCAATCATGGCCAAGCTCGTCATCAAGATGGGGCGCAGGCGACTTTGCGCTCCATCAACCGCCGCCGCGGCTGCCGTTGCTCCGCCGATGCGACTGCGCTCTGCAAAAGTGACGAGGAGAATCGCGTTGGCCACCGCCACGCCGATGGCCATGATTGCGCCCATGAACGATTGAATGTTGAGCGTCGTTCCGGTCAACCAGAGCGTAAGCACGACGCCTGCAATCACAGCAGGAACGGTGGAGACGACGATGACTGACAACTTCACCGATTGGAAATTGGCCGCCAGCAGCAGGAATATCACAACCACGGCGAGCAAAAGGCCGGTTCGCAGTCCATCCAACATTTGCTGCATCGGCACGACCTGTCCGCGAACCGCGACGCTCACCCTTGGCGGCGGATTGCCCAGTTCTTTAATCGCCTTCGTCACTTGCTGCGCAACACTTCCCAAGTCCGCGCCGCCGATGTTGGCCGTCACCGTTATCATCCGCTGCATGTTGTAGCGTTCGTATTGGCCGACCGTGGTGCCCTCGGTGACGTTTGCTATATTGCGGAGCAAAATCGCCTGGCCGTTGCGATACGTCACCGGGAGGTTTTGAGCTTCTTCAACCGAGTCCATGTAGGTCTGTGGGATTTGCACTTGGATTTGGTAGGCCACGCCACTGTTCGGGTCGGCCCAAAAGTTCGGGACGACAAAGCGACTCGACGATGTGGCAGCGACAAGAGAACGAGAAACTTCCGCCATCTTCACCCCCATGATGCCGGCGCGTTCGCGATTCACGGCCACGTCCACGGTCGGATAATCCAGTGCCTGACCGAACTGCACGTCACGCAAAGTGGGAACCTGGTGGAGCTTGTCCTTTACTTTCTCTGCGAACTCGCGATTAGCCGCCAGATTCGGACCGCTGACCGCCACCTCAATCGGCGTGGGCGCGCCCAAACTCATGACGCGGCTGACGATGTCACTCGGCTCGAACGAGAAGCTCACTTCCGCCAATTCCGCAGCGAACCTTTTACGCAGCCGTTCCTTAAGTTCTTCGATGCGAATCGACGTGCCGGGCTGCAATTGAACCTGAACCACTCCTTCCTCCGAGCCGCCGTTCCAGAGGTAAATCAAATTGATGGGATAACTCGAAGGGTGAACTCCGATGAAGCCAAGAGTGATTTCGACATTATTTGTGCCGACTTCATTCTTGATGATGTCCAACGCTTGCAATGCGATGGCTTCCGTGCCATCGACGTGTGTGCCTGTGGGCGCGCGCAGGCGCACTTGAAGCTGACCCGCATCCACCTTGGGGAAAATCTCGGTGCCAAGCTGCCGCCCAATGAAGACAATCATTACTGCTGCCACGGCGAGATACGCGCCCACCACCAGCCAGCGCACGCGTACGACTTTTTGCGCAAAGCCAGCATAGTGTTTCTGGAATTTTGCAAATCCAGTTTCAAGTTTGCGTTCCTCCTCCACGACTTTCTCCTGAACCTCCTTATGGCCACGCAGAACCCAAACCGACAAAATCGGCACCAGCGTGCTCGACAGGAGATAAGAAGCAACCATCGAGAAACCGACGGCGAGTGAGAGCGGCACGAACATCGCCTTGGCAGCGCCGACCATGAAGAACGACGGGACAAACACGGCCAGCACACAAAGCATCGCGATAAGCAATGGCAAGGCGACTTCATGGCCGGAGTCCACCACGGCACGGCCGACCGCTTTGCGGCGTCCCAAATGGGTGTGGATGTTTTCAATCACGACCGTGGACATATCGACGAGGATGCCGATGGCCAAAGCCAACCCGCCGAGCGTCATGATGTTGATGGTCTGTTTGGTAATCCACAACGCGAGCACCGCGCCCATCAGCGCGAGGGGGATGTTGATAACGACAATCAAGGAACTCCGCCAATCGCGCAAAAACAAGAGCACCATCAAGCCTGTTAGCAGAGCGCCCAAAGCGCCCTCCAAAGTCAGTCCCGCAATCGCGCCGGTCACGTAGGGCGACTGGTCAAATTCATAGCTAACCTTCACATCTGCCGGCACCACACTTTGGAACTTGGGGATGTTTTTCTTCACCAGATTGACCACCGAAAGCGTGGAGGCATCGCTGCGCTTGGTGACCGGGATGTAAACGGTCCGGCGGCCGTTCACCAGCGCATAGCTGGTAATGATGTCGGAGGCGTCCCTCACCTCGCCGATGTCGCGCAGAAAGACAGCGGGATACGTGCCCGTGCGAATTGGAACGCTTTCCAGGTCCTTGATGTTCCTCACCACCGAATTGAGTGGCACCATCGGATACTTCCGTTTGATGGGCATGTTTCCAGAGGGACTGATGATATTCGCCGCGGTGATTGCCGCGACGATTTCGTCGGGCGACATGTTGTAGGAACGCAAGCGGTCGGGCTTGACATTGATGACAATACTGCGCGCGCTGCCGCCGAAGGGTGGCGGCGCCGAGACGCCGGGCAACGTGGCGAACAGCGGGCGCACGAGATTCAACGCTGCATCCTGCATCTCACCAACCGTGCGGGTCTCGCTGGAGAACACCAGATTGCCTACCGGAACGCTGCCGGCATCGAAGCGCATGATGAACGGCGGCACGGTGCCTGGTGGCATGAAGGCGCGGGCGCGGTTGACATATGCGACGGTCTCGGACATCGCCTGGGACATGTCGGTGCCGGGATAAAATTGCAGCTTGATGATGCTCGCGCCCTGGATCGATTTGGATTCCACGTGCTCGATGCCGGTGATGTAAAGGAAGTGATACTCGTAGTAATAGGTGAGGTAACCTTCCATCTGCGCCGGGTCCATGCCGCCGAAAGGTTGCGCGACGTAAATCGTGGGAATACCCAACGTGGGGAAAATGTCACGCGGCATTTGTCTCAGCGCCAGGACGGAGCCGAGGGCCACAGCGATAACCGCTACGGCGATTGTCAGAGGACGGCGGAGTGCAGGTTGAAGGAGATTCATCGGGCTATTGGATATTGATTTTCCGGCAACTATTTAATCGTTCAAAATAAACACGCCGTGTTCGGCACGACAAAGAAATTCTCATCACTCCGTAATCTGATAAATGCGGGTTTCCGCCGATTGATTTCCTCGATGTGGAACGGCCAGATACAACAGGCTCAATTCAGGTGAGAAGAAGGACGTGCGCGCACCGGCAGCCGTCGGAATTTTCTCCAACGATTTGTAGTTGTCAGCATCGCGCTGTTCGATGATATCGATAAAACCTTCGCCGCATGAAATGTAAAGCCGTTTGTGTTTCGCATCGTAGAATAAATCATCCGTGTCGCCGGAAATGGCAAGGTCGGCAACGGGTTTGCCGGAAGCCGTGTCGAAGACAACCAGTCGCGACGGCTGTCGGCAGCCGAGGAAGAGCCGGTGGTTTGCTTCCTCAAGCGCCATCGGGAAGTTGGCTTTGAACTGCTTCATCGGCCATGTCGCCATAATGCTTTTCTTCTCGCGATCAATTACGACGACCTGTTGCGCATCGGGCACATTGACGAAAATGCGCGAGCCATCGGCTTCCAACTGGAATGATTCCGGGTGGGCGGGAAGTTTGACTTCGCCGAGTTTCGTCCGGCCCGCACTGTCGAGAATGGCGAGAGCGCCGTCGCCATAGCCGACGTAGATGAGTTTGGTTTTGGCGTCGCGGCGCACGTTGTCGGCGTCGTCTAGGCCCGGAAGGTTGTTAGCCAGTTGGTAGGAAACGCCGTCGAACAATTTGAACGAGCCGTCATCGCCGTTGGCGACGCCGATTTGATTCAACTCCGGCAGAAAAACCACGCCGGTCGGTTTGCGAAGGCCGGTGATGCTTTTGAGGCGCTTGCCCGCTGCCACGTCGAGCACTTCGAGCGTGTTGTTGCCGAGCGCGGCGACGAACAGCCGCCCGCCTTTTGCGTCCACGGCGAAATGGTCGAACCGGCCTTTGACGCCCGGCAGCGGGATTGTTTTGACGAGCTTGAGCGCGGCAGGCTCTTGCGCGAGCGCGCCCGACAATAAACCTGTCGCCAGAACCGCCATCGGAACGATGCGTTTCATGAACGTGAACCTTTACTTGCTCCCGAAAGTGAAATCGTCAAACAAGGTCACGCTGTCGGCCTTCGTCCACACGCCGACCATTCCAGCATCGGAGAAAGTCTTGTCGTCCCACTCGATGGCTTTCTTCCCGTCAAAGGTGACGGTGAAATGCTCGCCACTGAAGTCCACGCGCAAAGTGTGCCACGCGCCGGTTGCAACTTTCATTTGGGTGCGCTTCTTCTCGCTGCGTTTGCCCTTGATCGTGTGATAAATGCAGACGTTGTCTTCGAGCGCATTGGCGCGGGCGATGTAATAATTGTCCGAGTCCTTCGCCCGCCAGACCACGCCGCCGGCCTGATCTTCTTTGCCGGAGATCGGTTTGAACTTCACTTCGACAAAGCCGTCTTTCAGGCTGGTGTCGTTCTTGAGGCAGACCGGATAGGTGGCTACCCCGGATTGCTTGAGGACGTTCGGTTTGCTCGGCGCGCTGTCGTCCTTCTCGATTGTCCACTTCGCTTCGCCTTTACCGGTTTTCGTGGCGGTCCAGCCGGGCGGCGCTGCGCCCGGCGTGGCGTCGTCGAAGTTGATGGTTTCGGCCAGTGCGTTGCTACTTATCAGACTTGTCATAACGAATACTAAGTTGAGTTTTTTCATGGTCTTCTCCGGTTGGTTGGTTTCACTTCGCGGTCTTTTGCACATCGAGCGTCTGCTTGAGATTACGGGCCAGCGACTCAGCTTTTCCTTTGCCCCAGTAATGCAGAAAAATCATGCGGGGTTCTTCGTGCGTCATGTGGTGATGAATCGCGACGATGTTGATGCCGGCTTTGCGCAACGCTTTGAGCACACCTTGCAATTCGTTTTCATGCACCGCGAAGTCGCCGTCCACGACCGCATTTTCGTCCGTGCCGGCGAAGGCGGCCCACGTGTTCACGCCCATTTCTTTACCGACCTCACAGCCGCAGGGCATTTTTGTTTTACGGCCAATCACTACTTTGAACATGCCGTTGTTCGCCTGGCCTTTAATGCCGAGGAGGTCCTCGATGGCTTTACCCGTGATGGAGCTTTGCGCCGGCAAACGCGCGCCGTTAAAACTTTTCGCCGGTTGAGGGGTGGCTGCGCGAATTTCCTTCACCTTGTCGAGCGCTTTTCGGACGCCGGTCGCGACTCGTTCCACGCTGCCTTCGCCGCCGATGTGCATGAAAAAAACCTTCGGCTCGTCAAAGAAGAAGTGATTGTGCAACGCCGTTACGTTGAGGCCAGCGTCAAGCGCAGCGCTCATCACCGGGTTCACTTCGTCCTGGAAGAGAACCAGATCGCCCATCACCATCGCTTCGGCGGTTTTGCCGGGTGTGAACGCGGCCCACGAAGTGAGGCCCATGAACGGCGGCATCACCCATTCATCCACGGCGACTTTCACGTCGGTGCGGGGCGCGGAAACCTTAAACACATCTTCCTGTTCATTGAACGCGCCTTTCAATCCGGTGAGTCGTTCGATGGCGGCGGTGTCGATTTTCTCGACCGCACAGAAGGCGGAGATTTCGGCGCTGAGAAAAACTGCGATGGACGCGAGGATGATCTTCACATGTAAACGTTGTTCTATTTTCATAGCAAGCTCTCCGGTTCGGAATTCCATTGAAATACATCTTACATTCATGTATTCAAGTCAACATGATTTTTCCGAAGGCCTGGCTGCTTCTACTCTACGGGCTGCCTACCAAGCACAGTGCCGAGCGCGTCAGCTTATGGCGCAAGCTTCGGAAGTTCGGCGCGCTGCAACTCAAAACTTCTGCCTATGTGCTGCCGGACCAGCCGGTGCACTTCGAGCGATTCCAGTGGCTCGCCAAACAAGTGCGCGATGACGGCGGCGACGCCACACTGATTCGCGTGACCGAAATCGAAGGGCTGTCCAATCAACAAATCGCCCAGAAGTTTAACGACGCGCGTGCGAAGGACTACGCGGATTTGAGCCGGGTTGCGACGGCCTTCATCAAAAAGAAAAGAGGAAAAAGACAGGGTTCATCCAACGACGAACTCGAAAAGTTCCAGCAGCGGTACAACGAAATCCGGGAGATTGATTACTTCGACTGCCCCGCCGCGCACGACGCGCAGATTCTGTTGAAACGCGCGGCGGGGTTGTTGCCCTCAGTTTTCAAGGTAGGCCGGAAACTCGACGCCAAAACATTCTCGGGCAAAACCTGGCTCACCCGTCCACGACCCGAAATTGACCGCGTCGGCTCGGCCTGGTTGATTCGCAAATTCATTGAACCGACGGCGCGTTTTGTATTCGCCACAAACCCGGCGACTCATCCCGAAGCGATTCCATACGACATGCTTGACGTTGAGTTCACGCACCAGGGCGAAGATTGCACTTATGAAACCCTGCTGAGGCGCTTCGGCATCCGCGACCGCGCGGCCCAGCAGATCGGTGAGATGATTCACGACGCCGATCTCGAGGACGGCAAGTTTCAACGCGTCGAAGGTTTTGGTCTCGACCGCGTGTTCAAGGGCTGGGCCAAGCTCGGTCTCAGTGATACGGAGATTCTCGCCAAAGGCTTTGATTGCTTCGAGGCGCTTTACAACTGGCTGAAAAAATGAAACGTGATCAATCTGTGGCTGTCCGCCAAATCGTTGACACGGGTAGGCTTTCCCGTATAAAAGTCTCACCCGTGATCCGCATTCACAGAATCATTGCGCTGCTAATGTTGCTGCTTTGGTGGCCAACGACCTCGCACGCCCTTCTTGAGGAAGTGGGTTGCATTCACCAAGACCCAACCGATGCTGACTCGGATCAACACGATGCGGCAGATGGCATTTCGTTGGCGACCTCCCTCAGCGACCAAGTCCAGCCGGAATGGGTTGTCTGCCCGTCGTCGCTACTTCCCGTTTTATTCAGCGGTTCCTCACTGGCTGAATCGCTTTCTGGCTTCGTTCCGCTTCCCATCATCAATCCGTCTCCGCCTGAACTACAGGTGGCCTGGCAATTCCATTGGCGCGCGGCGCTTCCTGCCCGCGCTCCTTCCTTCGCTTCCTGAGAAGTTCTCCGGCTGAGAACTTCTTTTCCTGGCGTTGGCGTGCTTGCGCGCCTTTCGTCCGTCAAGTCGTCGTGTTTCTAAAACCTCTGCATTATGAAGCAAAAAGAAATTTTGAAATTGTGTGGCCTTGCCATGGTGTTGGCCGTAGTAATTTATTTTGCGAGCGAGCCAATATCAGCGCAAGAAACACCGAAAGAAACCGCTGCCGGGTTGCCTACTGCTACGAATCAAGTGACTCTCGCCGCGCTCGTGGCCGAAGTGCTGGAGAAAAATCCTGAGCTGAATTTCTACCAAGCCGAAATCGCCGCAACAAAAGGCGAGCGTCGCACCGCTGCGGCGTGGGCCAATCCTGAAGTGTCTTCGACCGTCGGGCAAAAACTCGTGCGAAGCGGCGGACTTTCAGATGAGGGTGTCGCGTGGTCGGTGGGTGTGCAGCAGACGTTTGATTGGCCGGGCCGCATTCCGCTGCGAAAGGCGATTGCCAACCGCCAGATGCAACTGGCCGAACTCGGCTTCGCGCAATTCAAGGCGTCGCTGGCGGCGCGGACACGCACGCTCGCTTACGGTGTGTTTGCGGCGCAGGAAAAAGCGGCGGCGGCGAAAGAAGTCGCCGACCGATTCCAGCAATTGCGCGAGGTCCTGGTCCAACGCGACCCGGCCGGACTCACGCCGCAGTTGGAGACGCGCATCATCGAAGCGACGGAGTTGACGCTTCAGCGGAAAGCGACGGAAGCCGCCTTGGAATCACAGGGGGCATTGCTTGAACTGAATCAACTGCGCGGACAGCCGTGGACGAACGCGACAAAAGTCGAGCCGGTCAAACTGACGTTTGGCAAAGCGCCGGGACCGGATGATTTGCTCGTCGCAGCGCAAACAAACAACTTCGAGTTGCAAATGCGGCGTGTGGAATTGGAGCAACAAGGCTTCAAGGTTTCGCTCGCACGAAAGGACGGTTATCCGTCGCTCACAGCCGGGCCGTATTACTCGCAAGAGCGGGCCGGCGACCGCGAACAACAAGTCGGCATTGGCGTTTCACTGCCGCTGCCTTTGTGGAATCGGAACAAAGGCAGCGTCGAAACAGCGGAAGCGCGGCGAAAGCAAGCGGAGACTTCACTTTTCATCACGCAACGCGATCTTGACCGGCGCATACTTGAAAGACTTTTGGCGTATCAAACGAAGCTCGCAGAAATCAGCAAGTGGCGGCCCGAATCAGTGGACGAATTTCGCCAAGCAGCGGAACTGGCTGACCGGCATTACCGTCTTGGCGCAGTGCCGATTGCCACTTACGTCGAGTTGCAGAAGCAATACCTTGAAGCAGTCGAGGCGTTGCTCGACACGCGGCGTGAGGCTTTGGATGCCGGTCAGGAATTACAGCGGCTCACGGGACTGAACTTCAACGCGGGGCGGGTCGCCACACCAACGGAGGGGAAGCAATGAGCGTGAGCAACGTCCGCCCTCACCCCGGCCCTCTCCCCAAGGAGAGGGAGAACGGTTCGCCGCCCTCGAGGGATGTGAACGCGTCGGTTTACCGCGCGCGCTCAGAAACGCATGTCAGAAAAGCGGCGACTGCAACCGTGACTTCCGAGCCGTCGAATGATGCTGCTTCGCCCTCCTTCTCCTCGGGGGAGAGGGCCGGGGTGAGGGCGAGCGTTCTTCAAATCAATTCAGCGTGTTCGCACATCTGCTTATGATTGACCGCATTCTTGAATTCTCTCTCCGACAGCGCGCCATAGTTTTATTTGCCGCCGTCGCGCTGTTCGCGGGCGGTCTGTGGTCGGCGCTGAATTTGCCGATTGACGCCGTGCCGGACATCACCGGCGTGCAGGTGCAAATTAACACCGAAGTGTCGGCCCTCGCGGCTGAGGAATCGGAAAAGCTCGTCACGCGACCCATTGAAATCGAAATGGCCGGCCTGCCCGGAATGGAGGAGATGCGTTCGCTGACGAAGTTCGGGCTGTCGCAGGTGACGCTGCAATTTCGGGACGGCACGGATATTTTCCGCGCCCGTCAACTCGTCACGGAGCGTTTGCAAGGTGTGCTGGACAGCTTGCCGCCCGGCGCGTCGCCGAAGCTCGCTCCAATCAGCACCGGACTGGGCGAGATTTTTTATTACAACGTCCAGTATCGCGCGGACGCGACGAACAAACCGGCGACCGAACTGGAGCAACTCATCGAGTTGAGTGAAATCCAGGAATACATCATCAAACCGCTTTTGCGCACCGTGCCGGGCATCGCGGAAATCAACGGCAGCGGCGGTTACGAAAAACAATTCGTCATTCAGCCGAAACCCGACGCGCTGGCCGACGTGAACATGACGTTCAGTGAACTGGCTGAGCTCGTTGCGCAAAACGTCGAGAACGCGGGCGGCGGCATCGTCAGTCGTGGCACGGAGCAACTCACGATTCGCGCCGTCAGCCGGGTCAGCAACACGGAGGAAATTGAAAACCTGCCGCTGAAATTTGGCGCGGCCGTCAAACCGCTGCTCGTCAAGGACGTCGCCGAAGTGAAGCTCGGCACAAAGTTTCGCACCGGCGCGGCGACGCTCAATGGACATGAAACTGTCATCGGCACGACGATGATGCTGGCGGGCGAGAACAGCCGTACCGTGGCCGAGCGCGTGAAAGCGCGCTTCAAAGAAATTCAAAGCAAGTTGCCGGACGGCGTGGAATTGCAGGTCCAGTATGACCGCTCCGAACTGATTGACCGAACGATTCGCACGGTCAGAAACAATTTGTTCGAGGGCGCGATTCTGGTGGTCATCGTCCTTCTGGTTTTGCTGGGCAACTGGCGCGCGGCGCTCATCGTGGCCACGGCCATCCCGCTTTCATTCTTGTTCGCTCTCACGGGCATGGAGCGCTTCGGCATCTCCGGCAACTTGATGAGCCTCGGCGCGATTGATTTCGGGCTTATCATTGATGGCGCGGTCGTCATCGTGGAAAACATCGTCCGCCAAATGGGCCAGCGTCAGCATCACCTTGGCCGCGCGCTTACGACCGAGGAACGCGCGCACGTTGTGCTGGCGGCGAGCAAACAGGTCGGTTCGCCGATGTTCTTTGGCGTGGTCATCATCACGGCGGTCTATATTCCGATTCTCGCGCTCACTGGGATTGAAGGAAAAATGTTTCATCCCATGGCGCTCACCGTGATGCTCGCACTGACCGGCGCGTTGCTGCTCACGTTGACGCTCATGCCGGTGCTCTGCTCATTCCTGCTGCGCGGCAAAGTTCACGAGGGTGACAACGAAATCATTCATTTCATCAAGAAACTATACACGCCCTCGCTGGACATCGCGCTGCGGCATCGCTGGCTTGTGACCGGCTGCGCGGTCGTGCTGTTCGCCGTTTCCATCTGGCTGTTCACGCGGCTCGGCGCGGAGTTTGTGCCCAAGCTCGACGAAGGCTCAATCACTTCGATGCTCTACAAGCCCGTCGGCATGAGCATGGAGGAATCGTTGCGAACGGACATCGAAGTTGAAAAAACCTTGCTGAAAGAGTTTCCCGAAGTCACGCGCGTCTTTACCCGCATTGGCACGAGCGACATCGCCACCGACCCGATGCCGCCGAACGAAAGCGATGTTTATATTTTTTACAAGCCGATCAAGGAATGGCCCAAGACGCCGGGCCGTCCGCGCACCAAGGCGGAATTGAACGAGCAAATCGGAGTGATGCTCAAGAGGTTGAATCCCGACTACGACATCCTTTCCGCGCAGCCGATTGAAATGCGTTTCAACGAAATGCTGGAAGGCACGAAGGCCGAGCTTGCGGTGAAGATTTTCGGCAACGATTACGACGTGCTGGAAAAACTCGCCGAACAAATCAAAGGCATCCTGGAAAAAATGCCCGGCACGGCGCAGGTCGAACATGAAACTGAAGGTCGCACGCCGCAGTTGGAGATGAACGTCAAGCGCGACGTGCTGCAACGCCATGGCTTGCAGGCGGGCGAAGTGAACAAGGCCGTCAACGCCGCGCTCGCCGGACAGAAAGCCGGACAGATTATCGAGGGCAACAAGCGATACGACATCGTGGTGCGGATGCCCGAACAACTCCGCGCCGACGACGAGCAAATGAAAAAACTTCCCCTGCGCGTCGGCGAGCACGGGCTGTTGCCACTCGGCAAAGCTGTGGCGTTTGCGACCGTGAAAACCGTCGAACCAATTCTGCGCGACTAGGGCCAGCGCCGCGCCGCGTTGATGGTGAACCTCAAGACGCGCAACATCGAAGGCTTTGTGCGCGACGCCGAGCGAAGAATCAAAGAGCAAGTGAAGCTGCCGGAGAATTATCTCGTCGAGTTCGGCGGACAGTTCGAGAACTTGCAGAAGGCGCGCACGCGGCTCATGGTCGTCGTGCCCGCGACGCTGGCGCTGATTTTCATGCTCGTGTTCATGTCTTTCAGCAGCGTGCGGCAGACCTTGATTATTTATACCGGCGTTCCGCTGGCCGCGACGGGCGGGGTGCTCGCGCTGTGGATTTGCGGAATGCCGTTCAGCATTTCGGCGGCAGTGGGTTTCATCGCGCTGAGCGGCGTGGCTGTGCTCGACGGTCTGGTGATGCTGACCTACTTCAACCAACTGCGCGAAGGAGGCAAGAGTGTGCGCGACGCGGTCGTGGAGGGTTCGCTCACGCGCTTGCGTCCGATTCTGATGACCGCGCTCGTCGCGAGTTTCGGTTTCGTCCCGATGGCCGTTGCGACCGGCGCGGGCGCGGAAGTGCAACGTCCGCTGGCCATCGTCGTCATCGGCGGTCTGCTCAGCTCAACCTTCCTCAAACTCGTGTTGCTGCCGGTGCTTTATGAGTGGGCTGAAAGCAAAGTCCGCAAACCAGTCGAAGCCCCATGAACTCTTTTTCCGATTATCTCGCGCACGGCAACGCCTGGCTCTACATCCCGGCGGCGATTCTTCTCGGCGCGTTGCATGGGTTAGAGCCGGGTCACAGCAAAACGATGATGGCGGCGTTCATCGTCGCCATCCGCGGGACGGTTGGTCAGGCAGTCTTGCTCGGCATCTCGGCAACGGTTTCACATACGGCATTGATCTGGATTCTCGCATTTGTTGGACTCCATTATTCCGGCAAGTTCGCCGCCGAAGATGTCGAGCCGTATCTGCAAGTCGCCACCGGCGTCATCGTCATCGCCCTGGCGGCATGGATGGTCTGGCGCATTCGGCGGATGCAAAAGCCAACGACGCACGGGCCACACGGTGGGCCGGTGCTCAAGACCGAAGACGGTTTGGTGGAAGTGAGCGTGTTCGAAACCGATGTGCCGCCGCGATTCCGTCTTTATTTTTTTGACGAGGCGCGGCTGGCCATCGCGCCGCCGGCGGACTTGGAAGCGACGTGCGTGACTATCCGTCCCGAAGAAGTCGGAAAAGGCGCGGGGCAGATTTTCCAATTCAAAACGCACGGCGCGTATCTCGAAGCAACGGCTGAATTGCCCGAGCCGCACGAATTCGAGTTGAAACTGACACTGCATCGCGCCGGAGTTGCGAAGACACTTGCGACAACTTTCATCGAGGAGCACGACCATCATCACGATCACGAACATCCTCACGACCACAGCCACGCCCATGAACATGCGCAAAGTCACGACTTGCAAGACCAGGACGCGCACGAACGGGCGCACGCTCGCGATTGGCAGCAACGCTTTGCCAATCGGGACGTGACGACTGGACAACTTCTCCTTTTCGGCCTGACGGGCGGATTGATACCGTGTCCATCAGCATTTGCAGTGCTGCTGGTCTGCCTGCAACTGAAACAATTCGCGCTCGGTTTCGCGCTGGTGCTGGCGTTCAGCGTCGGCCTTGCGCTCACGCTGGTCACGGTCGGTTCACTGGCCGCGCTCTCGGTGAAACACGCGACGAAACGTTTCGCGGGTTTGCACAAGCTGGCGGCGAAAATGCCTTACGCGAGCGCCGCGTTGATGACGCTCATTGGTTTGTTCATTTGCATTCAGGGCGCAAGGCACCTGTTGCATTGAAGGAGCGAAAATCCTGCGATTGAGAACAAATCAACCAGACACTTCGCGCGATCGTCATTCGCGGATTGCTGGAGGCGGTCAGGCAAGTTGACCTTGGTCGGTTTGAAGATTTTTATTCGGCTTCGTGCCGATGGCGCTGGCCACTGGAACGGACGCGGAAGTGCAACGTCCGCTCGCGCGCGTGGCGAGCGGCCAATTCCAAAAGATTCCAGGTGACAAGGTCACCTGAAAGAGCCAGGGTCATCACCAGTAGAAAGAAAGGACGGGGTTTCGTTCGGCCCCCGTGAAACCGATTCAAATCGCAACCAAAGGACTGAGTTATGCCAAACAATCTTCCTCGCCTGATTCCCGCTGCCGACCCCAATGATCGCGTGGTCGTGCAGGATACTGAATTTACCCAGGACGCGCTGGGCCGCTATATCTGCAACACCTGGGATGAAGCCACGCAAAACGGCGGCGTCGCGTTCGATGCCGTGGTCATCGGCGCGGGCATGTTCGGCGCGTATTGCGCCGAGAAAATTTACCGGAACTCGAACATGCGCGTGCTCGTGCTCGACGCGGGTTCGCTGCTCGTGACCGAGCATGTGCAAAACCTCGCGCGCATCGGCTTGAACGCGGGCGGTGCCGTGAAGGTGGAGTTCAACAATCAAGACCCGGGCGCGCGTGAGTGCGTGTGGGGTTCGCCCTGGCGCAGCCGGGTGCCGTTCCCGGGCCTGGCTTATTGTCTCGGGGGACGTTCGCTCTACTGGGGTGGCTGGTCGCCGCAACTGACGGAGGACGACCTTGCGCAGTGGCCCGCCGAGGTCGCGCATTACCTGCGCAACGGCTACATGATCGTCGAACGCGAAACGGGAGTTTTCGACAAGACCGACTACATCTCCGGCAAGCTCTTCGAGGCGCTGCGTGACAAGTTCAACGCGGTGCAGGCTGGCGTGCCCACCGTGGACAAGATCGAAGACGCGCCGCTTACCGTGCAGGCGGCGGCGCCGGCGTCCGGCTTGTTCAGCTTCGACAAATGGAGCAGTGCGCCGATCCTCGTGGACGCCATTCGCGAAGCCGCGGGCAATCCCGACTGGCAACGTCGCCTGTTCTTCGTCCCGCGCGTGCACGTCACCCGGTTGCACGTCACCAACGGCGCCGTCACCACGATCGAAGCGCGCGTTAATGGTCAGCAGAAGTTCTTGAACATTTCGCCCAAGTGCGCCGTGGTGCTGGCCTCCGGTACCATCGAGGCCACGCGCCTCGCGATGGAATCATTCCCCACGCCACTCATGGGCGGCAACCTGATGGCTCACTTGCGGAGCAACTTGGTCGTCCGCATCAAGCGGTCGGCGCTCGGCGGGTCGTTGCCCCAGGCGCTCGAAGCCGCGGCCTTGCTGGTGCGCGGCTCGACGCCGAAATGGCGATACCACTTGCAGGTCACTGCCGCTGCCATCAGTGGGGCGAACTCCGAGGCGACGATGTGGCGCATGATTCCCGACATCGAGTTACTCGACAAGATGCTGGCGGGGCAGTCGTCGGACTGGATTGTCATCACGCTGCGCGGCATTGGCGAGATGCTCGGCAGCCGCAACTCCGCTCAGCCGAAGATCACCGGCACCGCGCCGAGCTGGCAGGACTTGAGCGATCAAACCGATGAGTTTGGTATGCGCCGGGCCTGGGTCAATATCGTGGCGTCGCAGGATGACCTCAATCTGTGGAATGCGATGGACACCGCTTCGCTCGTGATGGCGAAAAAGCTCGCGAACGACGACGCGTCACTGATTCAGTACTTCCACGGTGGCGCATGGCAAAACACGCCGCCCCCAATCGGCAGCATCCGCGACGGCCTCGGCACCACGCATCACGAAGCCGGCACGCTCTGGATGGGCGACCCAAACACGTCCGTCACCAACTCCGATGGTCGCTTCCATCACATCAGCAACGCCTACGTCGCCGGCCCGGCCATTTTCCCAACGCTCGGCTCGGCGAACCCGTCGTTGACGGCCCTCGCCTTGGCGCGACGCACCGCGTTGGCCGTCGTACGCGAAGCATTGGGCGCAGAACAAGGCTTCAGTGCGCTCGGCACTGGCGGGCTTGCCGGCTGGCAAATGGCAGGCACTGGCAGCTTCGTGGAACTCGGCGGAAACATCATCGAGTCCGTGGATGGAATCGGATTGCTGTGGTTCACCAAGGAGCAGTTCGACGACTTCATCCTGCGCGTGGACTTCCGGCTTTCCTCGCCGACCGATAATTCCGGCATCTTCATCCGCATCCCGGCGCTCGGCGTCAGCGACCCGGCGAACGACTGGAGGCCCGCAGTTGACGGGGGTTACGAGATTCAAATCGACAACACGGGTTTCAACCCGGACACGAACAGATTCGACGACCCGCTGCACAAAACCGGGGCCATCTACACTCTCGCGGCATCCAATGCCATCATGCCGGCGGTGGGGCAATGGCACACGTACGAGATTGAAGCCATCGGTCCGAGAATCACAGTGCGCTTGAATGGCCAACAGGTCAGTCAGCTCACCAATGGTAATCGGCGGGCGAAGGGTTACATCGGCCTCCAAAATCATCATCCCGGTTCGAAAGTGCAGTTCGCACGACTGCGGATTAAGAAGCTTGTCCCAATCGCACCGGCCGCCGCTCGGACGCTGGACTGGCCAGCAGCGCGAACCAGCGGCGTTCCGAACCGGACAGTCGCGTCTCAATGATGATCTCATCCGCGAGAAAATAAAGGTTGGTCGATCCTGCGCTGATGTGACTCGGCGAAATCATTCGCTCTGACGATACGTGTCGGCGAATGGCTGCGGGGGATGGCACACGGCTTCAGCGCGCCCGGTCTGAGCAATCACGAAACTCTCCCGAATCGGATTGAACGAAAGGAGTTCTTCCGAGATTCATGAACCAAGAGCCGCGCACGCAATCGTCACGCAATCGTAACAAACTCGACCTTGGTTCGTAACAATTCGCGGCCAAGCTCGCAGCGGATTCAGTGACCACCAAACAGAACCTATGAACAATACCTGGAAATCCTCCACGACCGCATTGGCACTACTTTTTATCTCGGCATTCGCGATTCCTGCTGTCGCGCAAACATCCGATGCGTTGATCGACAAACTCGTGCAGAAGGGAATTCTAACGGTGAAGGAAGCGGAGGAGTTGCGCGTGGAGAGCGCCAAGAGTTCCGCCAAGACGTTCGCGTCGCAAATGGGTTCGGCGGACTGGGTCAACAAATTGAAGTTCGGCGGTGATTTCCGGGGCCGTTACGACGGCGTCTTTCAGGACGATTCGAACACCGGCGCCGGCAGCGCCACTCAAGACCGCGACCGCTTCCGTTATCGCGTCCGCTACGGCATCACAGCGGAGATGACCGACCACTTTGAAGTGGGCTTGCGTCTTGGCTCCGGCGAAATCGGGTCAGCGGCGCCTTCCCTCGGCGGCAGTCCCTTCTCCGCCAATACCACCCTGAATAACGATGGCAGCCGGAAGTTCATCTTCGTCGATCTTGCCTACGCCAAGTGGAAGCCGGACGATTGGTTCAGCGCGCAACTCGGCAAAATGAGCAGCGACTTCTGGTTCACCGACGCCGTCTTGGACCCGGATTACAACCCCGAAGGCGCGCAGGAAAAAATCAGTATCGCGTTGAACAAGCAGAACAAGATCGGCTTCTCTGCTGGACAATTCGTCATCGCCGAGAATTTCAGCGGCACCGGCAGCGGCAGCGCGAACCAGGATGTTTACCTTTTCGTTGGACAGGCGGACTGGACGGCCAAATGGTCGGATCATTTGTCGTCCCGCCTCGGAGTTGGCGCTTATGCGTTTGCTAATCAGGACAGCGTCTCCACCAACCTTGAAACCTTCTTAAATCAGAACGGCACGTCTGCCGCGGGCGCAACTGCGCCGCATTTCAACCCGATTATTGCCCGCGGCGAAGTGACGTACACCTTCGACTCCGGGCCGCTGTTTGACGGCCCGTTCCCGGTGACGCTGGGAGCGGAATACGCCAATAACCCCGGCGCATCCAGCTTCGGCAGTGGCAGTGAAGCCTGGAACCTCGGCCTTGCGTTGGGCGACGCGAAGAAGAAGGGCAACTGGCAACTCACCTACAACTACAAACACATCGGCACCGCCGCCGTCTGGCACGGCCTCAACGACGACGACTTTGGCGTCAACGCCAAGGGCGGCACGGGCGTGGCCGGTCATCAAATCGTCGCCAGTTATCGGGTCGCAAATCCGCTGACGATGAATTTGCGTGTGATGCGGACCGAACAGATCAACACGCCGGCCGGTGTATCCTCGCAGCAGACACGGCTGTTCTTCGATTTGCTCTGGGCCTTCTAAGGTCGAGCCGGCCCACAACTCTCAACATCTATCCAAGAAATCAAAAAACCTATGAACAAAAATCTCTTGATCAAATATCTGCTCACGGCGGTTCTGTTCTGCGGCGCGGTTCTCGCATCGTCCGCCCAAATGCTGATCAACGGCGCTGGCGCGACCTTTCCATATCCGATCTACTCCAAGTGGTTTGACGAATATGCGAAGGTCGATCCCTCGGCGCGCTTCAATTACCAATCCATCGGCTCCGGCGGTGGTCAAAAACAAATCCTCGCCGAGACCGTGGACTTTGGCGCATCGGATGGACCGATGAGCGACGACAATTTATCCAAGGCGCCGGGCAAAATCCTGCACCTCCCCACCGTAGCCGGCGCCGTGGTTGTCACTTACAATCTGCCCGGCAACCCGAAACTCAAACTCGATGGCACGACGCTGGCCGACATGTTCCTCGGCAAGATCACCAAGTGGAATGACAAACGCATCGCTGAGCTCAACTCTGGTGTGAAGCTCCCCAACGTTGATCTAATTGTCGTTCATCGGTCGGACGGCAGCGGAACGAGCTACATCTTCACTGACTACTTGAGCAGCGTGAGTTCATCGTGGGAGAAAAAGGTTGGGCGGAACACCTCTGTCAAGTGGCCCGTCGGTCTCGGGGCCAAGGGGAACGAAGGTGTCGCCGGCCAGGTGAAACAATTGCCCGGCACAATTGGTTATGTTGAGCTGGCCTACGCACATCAGAACAAACTGCCCTTTGCCGACCTCAAGAATGCGGCGGGTAATTTCGTCATGCCGTCGCTGGATTCTGTCACCGAAGCGCTGGCCACGGCCAACATTCCTGATGACTTTCGGTTTTCGATGGTAAACCCGCCGGGCGAAAAGGCGTATCCGATTGCGGGCGCGACCTGGCTGCTGGTTTATCAGCAACAGAAGGACGCGGCCAAAGGCAAAAAGCTGGTGGAGTTTCTGAACTGGGCGATGACCAAAGGCGAAGGCATGGCCGCAGCGCTCGACTACGCGTCGTTGCCCGAGAAAGTGCAACAGCGTGTGCTGGAGAAAATCAAGACGATTAAATACTGATTTTTGGAATGTGCCAAAAACATGGGATTCACTGCGACCAAGGAATTGCCTGAGCTGACGAACCCGCGCCTCGGCCGACGCAAATTCGGCGATCGCGCCTTCAAATGGCTCACCCTGCTGATGGCGCTGTCCGTCTTAGTGCTCATTGTGCTGATCGGATTTGAGCTGGCGAAAGGTTCGCACTTGGCGATTGCGAAATTCGGCTGGCGGTTCGTATCCAGTTCGGAATGGGACCCTGTGAGCGAACACTTCGGCGCGCTGCCGTTTATTTTCGGGACGCTCGTCTCCTCGTTTATCGCGCTGCTCATCGCCGTGCCGCTGAGCATCGCCACCGCCGTCTATCTCACCGAACTGGCGCCGCGATGGTTGCGGCAACCGCTCTCGCTGTTCATCGAACTGCTCGCCGCGGTGCCGAGTGTGATTCTTGGACTCTGGGGAATCTTCGTGATGGTCCCGTGGCTGAGGGAACATTTGTTTCCCTGGTTGCGCAGCACGCTGGGTTTTCTTCCTTTGTTCAAAGGCCCAATCTACGGCGTGAGCATGTTGGCCGGCGGCATCATTATCGCCATCATGATCGTGCCGATCATCACCTCGGTCGCGCGGGAGATTCTGCGGTCGGTGCCGGGTCTCCAGCGGGAAGCCGCTTATGCGCTTGGCGCGACGCGCTGGGAAGTTACGCGCATTGCGGTGTTGAGCTACGCCAAAAAGGGTTTGTTCGGCGCGGTCATCCTGGGTCTGGGCCGTGCCCTCGGCGAAACGATGGCCGTCACGATGGTCATCGGCAACCGACCCGAAATCGCCGCTTCATTGTTTGCGCCCGGTTACACGCTGGCCAGTGTCATCGCCAATGAATTCACCGAGGCGACTACAGACTTGTATCTTCATGCGCTGTTTGAAATCGGTTTGGTGCTGCTCGGCGTGACCATCGTGGTCAACGCTCTGGCGCAGTTGCTTTTGAAAACGTTTGGCGGGCCGCGGGCAACGTGTTGAACAGGATTATGACTCGCGCAAATCATCTCTGGCGAAAATCAAAGAACGGTCTGATGCAGGCCGTCACCTGCGCCTGTGCTTTGCTGGTCATCGCGCCGCTCGCGCTGGTGTTCTTTCACCTCGTAAAGTCCGGCATCGGCGCGCTGAACTGGGATTTCTTCACGCACCTGCCCAAGCCCGTGGGCGAACTCGGCGGCGGCATGGCCAACGCCATCGTCGGCACGTTCGTGCTGCTGGGACTGGCGGCGCTCATCGGCGTGCCGGTTGGTGTGCTTGGCGGCGTCTATCTGTCCGAATACGGAGCTTCGAAAATGAATTGGTGGATTCGCTTTGCGGCGGACATTCTCAACGGAGTGCCTTCGATTATCTGGGGCATCGTCGTGTATGCGCTCGTCGTCATACCGATGAAAAGTTTCTCCGCCTGGGCGGGTGGCATCGTGCTCGGCATGATGATGATCCCGCTGATCATGCGGACGACGGAAGAGGTGTTGCACCTCGTGCCCAACGGCTACCGCGAAGCAGCCCTGGCGTTGGGCATCGCGCAGTGGCGGATGATCGTGGCCATCGTTGTCCGCACGGCGCTCAAGGGCATCATCACCGGCATTCTCCTGGCGCTGGCACGAGTCGCAGGCGAGACGGCGCCGCTGTTGTTCACGGCGTTCGGCAATCGTTTCTGGAACCACAACCCGTCCGATCCCATCGCGGCGTTGCCCTTGCAGATTTTTAACTATGCGATTTCGCCGTATGAAGACTGGCATCGACAAGCCTGGGCGGGCGCGCTGGTGCTGTTGCTGTTGATCGCCAGCGTCAGCGTCGGCGTACGGCTGTTGACGCGCGACCGATTCAGCCAGCAGGGACATTGATGATCGAATCATGATGACAGAACAGGACAAACTAACCGCCGTTTCTCCGGCGATCAAGACGCGGACTACGGCGACTCCGCCGGCCGCAGCATCGGCTGCGTCCGTGCCGGCGTTGACGGTTAGAGAGCTGTCCGTTTTTTTTGGCGCGCATCAAGTGTTGAAAAACATTTCGCTCGATATTCAGGCGAAGACCGTCACTGCCATCATCGGGCCAAGCGGCTGCGGCAAATCCACATTTCTGCGTTCGCTCAACCGGCTGCACGAATTGGTGCCGCACGCCCGCATGACCGGTGAAATCCGTTTGTTCGGCGAGGACATTTATGCCCGCAGCGTGGAGCCCGTGGTAGTCCGCCGGCGGGTGGGCATGGTGTTTCAGAAGTCGAACCCTTTTCCCACCATGTCCATCGCGGACAATGTGACCGTGGGATTGCGCTTGAACGGCGTGCGGGATCGCGCGCTGCTCGCTGAGCGACGCGATGAATCCTTGCAACAGGCCGCACTCTGGGACGAGGTGAAGGACCGGTTGAACGCGCCGGCCGTCAGCCTTTCGGGCGGTCAACAGCAGCGTCTGTGCATTGCCCGCGCGCTGGCGGTGCAGCCGGAAGTGCTGTTGATGGACGAGCCGGCTTCCGCGCTCGATCCGTTGGCGACCTCAAAAATCGAGGACCTCATCATCGAATTGAAAAGGAATTACACCATTGTGATTGTCACGCATAACATGCAACAAGCCGCGCGTATTTCGGACTACACTGCGTTCCTTTATCTCGGCGAGTTGATTGAATACGATGCGACCAGCAAGATTTTCACCAACCCGGCCCATAAACGAACGGAAGATTACGTGACTGGACGGTTTGGGTGATCCAGTTCTTAATCGTAATCTTGCTCTTAATCTTAATCTTCAGGAAAGGCAGGGCGATTAAGATTAAGAGAAAGATTAAGATGAAGATTTAAGAACAGTTTTATGGAAACACATTTCGAGCACGAAATCGGCGAGTTGAAGCAGCGGTTGTTGACCATGGCGGGCCACGCCGAAACCGCCGTCAACCGCGCATTGCAGGCATTGCTCACCCGCGACTACGACCTCGCCCTGCGCGTGAAGGAGGACGACAGCATCATTGACCAGTTCGAAATCGAGATCGACGAACTCGCCATCCATCTGCTCGCCAAGGCGCCGCTTGCCAGTGATCTGCGTTTTGTCACCGTGGCGATGAAGATTTCACAAAACCTGGAGCGGATTGGCGATGAAGCCGCCAAGATCGCCAAGCGCGCCCGCGACCTTTCCAAAGAACCGCCCCTCAAACTTGATCTTGAACTACCCCGCATGGCGAAGTTGTCGCTCGAAATGCTCAAGGCCGCGCTCGACGCCTTCGTGAACCGCAACTCCGCCGCCGCGCGCGCGCTCATCCCGCGGGACAACGAGGTGGATGCCCTCAACAAACAGATCAATCGCCGGCTCACCGAGTACATGATGTCCGACCGCGAGAGCATCCCGCGCTGTCTGAACCTGATGATTGCCACGCGCAGCCTCGAACGCGTCGCCGATCACGCCACGAACCTGGCTGAGGAAGTGGTTTATCTGTGCGAAGCGCAGGACATCCGGCACGAGGGTAAAGGGCAGACCAAGATCGCTGGACGCTGATCCGCATCATTGCCAAAAAAGTGCTTGCACGCAGGCAGGGTGAACGGCATATTCATTTCGTTGTTTGGCGAAATATAGAAACACAATGCGCGAGTTTCTGGCGATCACAAAAGCGCTGGCCGACCCGAACCGGGTGCGGATACTCTTGGCCCTGCGGCGACGCGAACTCTGCGTGTGCCAGATCACGGAGATGTTCAGGCTGGCGACCTCCACGGTTTCCAAGCACCTATCCGTTCTGCATCACGCCGGGTTGATTCTTTCGCGCAAGAGCGAGCGCTGGGTGTATTATCGGCTGCCGGACAAATCTGCGCCCGTCGCCGTGCGCGAAGCGCTGGATTGGGTTCACAAGTCGCTCGCCAGGACCCCGGAAGCCATGGCCGACGGGACACGGCTGACGAAAATCGTGAAAATGGACCTGGCGGAAATCTGTCGCCGGCGATGTTGAGCCGCCACCAAATGAATTTATGAACACAACTACACTCGATAAAGAACGGGCCGTCCGCGAAATGGTGCGGGGCGGTTACGCAAAAATTGCTGAGACAACGTCTGCCGGCTGTTGCAGTCCGGGCGTCTCGTGCTGTGGTTCGCTCTCGCACGACGCCGACAAACTTGCGCGTGAACTCGGCTACTCAGTCGAGGAACTCAGGTCGCTCCCCGACGGCGCGAACATGGGCCTCTCGTGCGGCAACCCCGCCGCGCTCGCCGCGCTCAAACCCGGTGAAGTGGTGCTCGACCTTGGCAGCGGTGGTGGGTTTGACGTTTTCATCGCCGGCCGCAAAGTCGGCGCCCGCGGTCGCGCCATCGGGGTGGACATGACGCCGGAGATGCTCGCCAAGGCGCGGCGAAACACGGCGAGTTACCGCGAGCAGACCGGCTTGGACAACGTGGAATTCCGCCTCGGCGAAATCGAGCATCTGCCCATCGCGGACAACAGCGTGGACGCGATCATCTCCAACTGCGTCATCAATCTGTCGCCCGACAAGGCGCAAGTGTGGCGCGAGATTTCCCGTGTGCTCAAGCCCGGCGGACGCGTGGCGGTGTCGGACATGGCATTGTTGAAGCCGCTGCCCGCGGAAGTGCTCAAGATGGTCGAGGCGCTGGTGGGGTGCGTCGCGGGCGTGGCGCTGGTGACCGAAACCGGACGCATGGTGCGCGAGGCGGGATTGACGGACATCGTTCTCAAACCCAGGTCGGGCTATGTCGCAGCGATGACGAGTTTTGAAGACCCGCTTTACAAAGAGGTTGTGGCGAATCTGCCGCCGGGAACGAAGGCGTCGGATTATGTGACCAGCCTCGAAGTTCAAGCGCGCAAACCGTGAGGCATTTGTTGTGGCCAGCGATTTAGACGATTGGCGAAATGACAAAACAGCGCAGCACTGCGCGCTGATGTTGCTTGCCTACGGCGTCGGACATTGTGCCGTGATCGTCGATGTCGCCAAGATCGTCTGCGGCATCTTTGTTTTCCTGGGCGGTATTTGGCTGAGCTACGCCTCGCCGCGAACCAATCAACCATGAAACGCATTTCCCTCCGCAAACTCCTGCCGTGGCTGATTGTGGCCGCAGTCGTCGCCTTCGCCGTCTATCGCCTCAAGTTTAGTCCGATGCCGGTGACGGCTCATACCGTTGCCACCGGAGAAGTGCGCGCAGAAGTCATGGGCACCGGCACGCTGGAGGCGCGCGTCAAGACCATCATCAGCCCACGCATTCAGGAACGATTGGCTGAAGTCCTCGTGGATCAGGGCGACACGGTGAAGTCAGGACAACTTCTCGCCCGCCTCGATGACGCGGAGACCAAGCAACAGGTGGCCATCGCGGAAGCCACGCTCGCTGCTGCTCGCGCCACAGTCGAAAGGGTGAAATCAGACGAAGCCCGCGCGCAGGCGGTGCTTCAGCAGGCGCAGCTTGACCATCGGCGCTCGACTGAATTGCTCGCCGGCAAAATCGCCGCGCAAGCCGACTTCGACAAAACATCCGAAGCCTTGCACGTCGCCGAGGCGGACTTGAAGCGCGCTCAATCCACCATTGTGGAAGCCCAGAGCCAGGTGTTCACCGCCGAAAAGACTTTGCTCTATCAAAAAGAACATCTGGCGTTCACCGAAATGCGCAGCCCCTACGACGGTCTGGTCACGCGCCGCGACCGCGACCCCGGCGGGATTGTCGTGCCGGGCGCGTCCATTCTGCAACTGGTCGCCACGAATGAAATCTGGGTGTCCGCCTGGGTGGACGAAACGGCGATGGCTGGTTTGAAACAAGGGCAGCCCGCGCGCGTCGTCTTCCGCTCCGAGCCGGCGAAAAGTTACGCCGGGGAAGTGGCGCGGCTGGGCCGCGAAGCCGATCGCGAGACACGTGAGTTCGTCGTGGACGTGCGCGTGAAGGAATTGTCGGAGAACTGGACGATTGGCCAGCGCGCCGAGGTGTTCATCGAAACCGGACGGAAAGCCAACGCCATCTTGATGCCGGCGTCTTTTCTCCGCTGGCGCGAAAACAAACCCGGCGTGTTCGTCAACGACCACAGCCGCGCTCGCTGGCGCGGCGTCACGCAGGGCTTGCGCGGATTGCAGAATGTTGAAGTTACGGAAGGACTGTCCGCCGGCGAACAAATCGTCCAGCCCGTGGAAGGCCAGAAACAGCCGCTCACTGATGGTCAACGCATCAAAGCGAAATGAATCTCGCTGCACAATATGTCCGCCGGACCGGAGACGTAGCGCAGGCGTCCTCGCCTGCGAGTTCGAGGGGCGTCCCGCCCCGTGTTTCCGCAACGTCACGTCCTGGCAGCGAGACGCTGCCGGAACTCGCAGGCGGGGACGCCTGCGCTACAAACACGCTATGAACCTCGCTGTCCGTGATATCCGCCACAATCTGGGCCGCTTCGCCCTCACGACCGTGGGCATCGGCCTGTTGTTGATGATTGTCATGGGCATGGGCGGCATCTATCGCGGACTGATTTATGAGGCGACACTGCTCGTGGACCAGGTCGGCGCGGATTTATGGGTCGTGCAAGGCAGCACGCGCGGCCCCTTCGCCGAAGTATCGCGCATCCCTGCCAACCTCGAAGATCGTGTGCGCGCCATGCCGGGTGTGGCTGGCGCGCGACGTTTCGTCTCGCACACGATTCAACGCGAGCATCGCGGCCAGCCGTTGCGCATGGTCGTGCAAGGACTCTCGTGGCCCGAGGACAAAGGCGATTGGGTGTCGCTGATTGCCGGTCGCCCGTTGCGTCAGGCACACTACGAACTGATTGCCGACCGCTCGCTCGGTTTGCCGCTCGGCGAAAAGTTGAGGCTCGGCAAAGACGTTTACGAGGTCGTCGGCCTGACGCGCGGAATGGTCGGCTCGGGCGGCGATGGCTTGACGTTCTTCACGGTGAGCGATGCGATGGCCGTCCAGTTCGACGTGCCGGGCGAAGCCACGCGCCTCGAACGCGCCGCGCGCCGTGCCCGCCTCGAAGACTTGGACCTCGGACGCGTGACGCCGCTTTTGTCAGAACGAGTAGTTGGCCCGGCCAGCGAGTTACCCGCGCTCGCGCCGCCGCAAGTCAGCGCGGTGCTGGTGACGCTGCGGGAAGGCGCGGACCAGGCTCGCGTGGCCGCGACGCTCGCGACGTGGCCGGACGTGACGGTCTATTCCACCCAACAGCAGAAAAATCTCCTGCTCTCCGGCATGGTGGACAAAGCGCGGCGGCAACTGGGCCTGTTCCGCGTTCTCCTGATCATTATTTCCGCCATCATCATGGCGCTGATCCTCTACACGCTCACACTCGACAAGATTCATGACATCGCCCTGCTGAAACTCATTGGCGCGCGCAACGGCGTCATCATTGGATTGATTCTCCAACAGGCGTTGCTCATGGGCGCGCTGGGCTACGGACTCGCGTGGTGGTTGGGGCAATACGCCTTCCCGCGCTTCCCGCGTCTCGTCGTCATCGAGACGCCCGACCTGCTGATGCTCGCCGGCATTGTGCTCGCAATTTCCGCGCTCGCCAGCCTGCTTGGTATCGGCAAGGCCATGAGCGTTGAGCCGAACAAGGTTTTGTCGTGATGAAGACGAACGATTCCAACGCGCCCGCCATCGTGGCCGAAAACCTCACGAAGGTTTATGGCAGCGGCAACACCGAAGTCGTGGCCATGAAGGATGTCTCGCTGCGCGTAGCGCGCGGTGAAGTCATCGCGCTGCTTGGCCCGAGTGGCGCGGGCAAGTCCACGCTACTCACTGCGATTGGCCTCATCAACCCGCCCACCGCTGGCCGCATCCACATCGGCGGCGAATTGGTCATGGAGGCGGACGAGGCCAAAGTGGACTTGCGTGCATTTCGCCGCCGCCATCTCGGCTTCGTTTTCCAAAAAGCGAATCTGATTCCGTTCCTCAACGCGGTGGAGAATGTGCAAGTGGCGCTGGAGATCAACGACGCTTCCCCGCGCGCCGCGCACAAACGCGCCATGGAACTGCTGGACTACCTTGGCGTCGCGGATCGCGCCAAATATTTGCCCGATGCGCTTTCCGGCGGCCAGCAGCAACGCGTGGCGGTAGCCCGCGCTCTGGCCAATGAGCCAAGCCTCATTCTTGCCGACGAACCGACCGCCGCGCTCGACAGCCATCGGGGACGGCAGGTGATGGAGTTGTTTGCCAAGGTCGCGCATGAACGCGGCGCGGCGGTGCTGGTCGTCACCCACGACCAACGCTCGCTCGACGTTTTTGACCGAACTTTCGAGATGGAGGACGGTGAATTGAGACCTGAACGAAACAAGACGAAATGAACCGATCTACAGCTCCAGCCACCAAGCGAAGGTTGGATTTCTTCGAGCGTTACCTCACGCTCTGGGTTTTTCTGTGCATGGTCGCGGGCGTGGCGCTGGGCAAACTCGCACCCGCGCTGACTGCCTGCCTGAGCAAACTGGAGTTCGGCAAAGGCTCGCAGGTCAACGTGCCCATTGCCGTGCTCATCTGGCTGATGATCTACCCGATGATGCTCAAGGTGGACTTCACGGCGTTGGGCGGCATCGCGCGCAAACCACGCGGGTTGGGTGTCACGCTCGTCGTGAACTGGCTCATCAAACCGTTTAGCATGGCGCTGCTGGCGTGGCTCTTCATGCAACACATCTTCAGCGCGTGGATTTCGCCGGAGCTGGCCAAGGAATACACCGCCGGCCTCATCATCCTCGCCGCTGCGCCTTGCACGGCGATGGTGTTCGTGTGGAGCTACCTCACCGACGGCGACCCGGTTTACACACTGGTGCAAGTGGCCGTAAACGACCTCATCATGCTCGTGGCCTTTGCTCCCATCGTGATGTTCTTGTGCGGTGTGGCGAATGTCGTCGTGCCGTCCAAAGTGCTCATTACGTCGGTGGTGGTGTTCATCGTGATCCCGCTGGCGGCGGGTTGGCTGACGCGAACGCTTTTGCTCAAGTCACACGGCAAAGAGTGGTTCGAACAAAAATTCCTACCGAAGTTTCATCCCGTGACGATCTTCGCGCTGCTTTTGACGCTCGTGCTGATCTTCGCATTCCAAGCCGAGAACTTAACGACGAAATGGTTTGCTGTGTTGCTGCTGGCGATACCGATTGTCATCCAAGTGTATTTCAACTCAACGCTCGCCTACCTGTTGATGCGCTGGCTGCGCGTGCCGCACAACGTCGCTTCGCCCGGTGCGCTCATTGGCGCGAGCAACTTCTTCGAACTTGCGGTGGCGGTGGCCATCACATTGTTCGGCCCGGGTTCAGGCGCGGCGTTGGCGACGGTGGTGGGCGTCCTCGTCGAAGTTCCCGTAATGCTGTCCGTCTGCAGAATCTGCAACCAATCGCGTGGGTGGTATGAGGCGCGATTGAGTCTGGCCCAATGAAACAGCAAACGTCCAACATCCAAACGTCCCAACACACGCACCCTCGATGTTCGAGTTTTGATGTTGAGTATTGAATGTATCCCCAACCCATGAAGCCCACAGTTCTGATTCTCTGCACCGGCAACTCCTGCCGCAGTCAAATGGCGGAAGGAATTTTGCGGGCCGCAGCCGGCGATCTCGTCAATGTGCAAAGCGCCGGCAGCCAGCCCGCTGGCTTCATTCATCCGCTCGCCCTCAAAGTCATGGCCGAAATCGGCATTGATATCTCCGGCCACCGCTCGAAGCACATGAACGAATTCCTGTCGCGGCCGGTCAATACGGTCATTACGGTTTGCGGTCATGCAGACCAGGCTTGCCCAATTTTTCCCGGTCAGGTAAACCGTAACCATTGGGAATTCGACGACCCGGCCAGGGCCGAAGGCAGCGAAGAACTAAGGCTCGCGGAGTTCCGGCGCGTGCGGGACGAAATCCGCCGCCTGTTCGAGGCATACGCGGCGAGGCTGCGGTCAGGTATTGAGTCGGCAAACAACAATGAGGCCAGCGCGTAGAGCATGAAAGCAAAGAATAAATCCAGGTCGGCGAAAACCATCGCCATAATAGCCGCGATGGCCGGAGTTGCCGGGTTGCTGCTGTATGCCGCAACGGGACTATCCGGGCGCAAAACGGACACCACCGTCGCTGTAAGCCCAACCCCACCGCCCAGCACCGCAACGTCGCCGCAACCGACAATTCCGGGATCGGTGCCGGTCCAGCCTTTGCTCTCAGCAGCGAGCGGCGTGTCGCCTGCCACCGTTGCGTCCGGACCGAGGATCCGGTTTGCAACTCCAGAGTTTGATTTTGGCAGAGTGAACGGCGGCGATGTGGTCAAACACGAATTCTTCTTCACCAACGTGGGCAACCAAATGTTGGAAATCAGCAACGTGCAACCGACTTGCGGCTGCACAGCGGCGGGCGAGTGGTCGCGAACGGTGGCGCCGGGCAAGAGCGGCTCCATTCCCATCCAGTTCAACAGCGGCAGTTACAGCGGCCCGGTTGAAAAGTCCATTACTGTGACCTGTAATGACCCCACCCAGCCCGCCGTGAACCTCCAGATCAAATGCAACATTTGGCGGCCGGTGGAAGTTTCCCCGCAGTTCGCGGTCATCATGGTCACGTCCGAATCGCCGTCCAATGCGACGACGGTGCGCATCCTCAACAACGTGAATGAGCCGCTCACCGTCTCCAATCCGGAAAGCAACAACCGCCTCTTCACCGCCCAACTTAAGACCAACCAACCTGGCAAGGAGTTTGAGTTGATCATTAGCACTGTGCCGCCATTGGAAGGTGCGAATATGCAAGGGCAGATCTCCTTGAAGACCTCTTCGACCAACACGCCAGTCATCAGCGTCACCGCCCTGGCAAACATGCAGAAGGTGATCGAGACGGGGCCACCCCAGATCATCCTTCCCGCGGCTCCGCTGACGGGCAACGTGATTTCCAAGGTCTCCATCATCAACAACGGGACGAACGTCATGGTACTTACTGACCCGGCAGTAAACGCCAAGGGAGTGGATATCCAGATAAAAGAGTTCCTTCCTGGCCGCCAGTTCATCGCCACCCTCACGTTCCCGGAGGGATTTGAGATTGGTCGCGATGAGAAAGTCGAGTTCAGCGTCAAATCGAATCATCCACAATTTCCGCTCATCAAATTCCCGGTCTTGCAACCACCGCGTCCCGCTCCGGTCGCAGTGCCAGCGCCGGGACAACCCAAAGCAGCTGGACCATGACAGACCCAAAGCACCAAGCACCAAACTCCAACATCCAGAGAAATTCCAAACATCATATCTAATGCGAATGGCTCACGAAGTTTTGTGTTTGGTGTTTGAAATTTGAAGTTTCTCTGGAGCTTGGATGTTGGTGCTTGGAGCTTGGTGAACTTCGTCACCCATTCGTCACAATTCCGTCACCCGTTCGTTGCCCGGTTTGAATTGTTTCACTGCTCGTCGCGTGCTATTTCAAAACCGTGAAGCAGAAGATTCTCGTGGTGGATGACGAACCGGATGCCGTCGAGTTGATTGAATTCAACTTGAAGGCCGCGGGCTTTGAAGTCACGACCGCCGCCGATGGCGAGGCGGCATTGAAGCAAGCCCGCTCGATCTTGCCGGCATTGATCATATTGGATTTGATGTTGCCGGAAGTGGACGGATTGGAGGTCTGCAAAATATTGCGCCGCGATCAGCGGACCTCGGCCATTCCCATCATCATGCTCACCGCCAAGGCCGCAGAGATCGACCGCGTGCTCGGTTTGGAACTGGGTGCGGATGATTACGTGACCAAACCCTTCAGCCCGCGCGAACTGGTGTTGCGGGTGAAAAAAATCCTGCAGCGCGGCCAGAGCACCAAGGAAAAAACCGAACGCATTCTCTTGGGAGAACTGTGCGTTGATATTCCCCGACACCAGGCCAGCATGAAGGGCAAGCCGATTGAACTGACCGCCACCGAGTTCAAGTTGTTGACCGTGCTCGTGCAACGGCGTGGGCGCGTCCAGTCCCGCGAACAACTGCTCAAGGACGTCTGGGACTACGACCGCCTAATCGACACCCGCACCGTCGATACGCACATGCGGCGGTTGCGGGAGAAGCTCGGCCCGGCCGCGAAATATCTCGATACCGTTCGCGGGGTCGGTTATCGGTTTGTGGAGGAATGATTCCTCAGCGATCAACCGTCCAACCCTTCGCGCATGGCTGGCGATGCATGGTCAATCTTGAATTGAACCCACTCGGCGCATGTGGCCTTTGTTAATCGCATTTCTCCTCGTTGCCACGGTGGCGCTGCACTTCTGGTGGCAGCGCCGCTACGAACGCTTGCGCGCACAACAACTGGAGCAAGAGCGCGCGCTCGAAGTCGTGCGTACGCAGCACGAACAGGTTTTCGCCCAAAGACAGGCGCAACAATCGGCCTTGTTCGACAGCATGACGGAAGGCGTGCTGGTTTTGGATGCCGCCGGTCGGATTCAATTGGTCAATCAATCGCTGCAACGGCTGTTCGCCTTGACGGCCGATGTCCGGGGACAAACGATCATGGAAGCCTTCCGCCAGCAGGAATTGGCAACGTTGGTGAACCGTTTGCCCCACGAACAAACCGTGCAGGGTTATGAACTGGAACTTCCGGGATTGAACCCACGCGGGTTGGAGATCAACGCTACCGCCTTCCGCGACTCGAACGGAAACCCGCAAGGCTCGATGCTGGTCGTTCACGACTTGACCCGCCTTCGCCAACTGGAAAACACCCGCCGCGAATTCGTCGCCAACGTCAGCCACGAACTGCGCACGCCCCTCTCGCTCATCAAAGGTTTTGTCGAAACCCTGATCGACGGCGCGAAGAATGATCCGGAAACCGCCAACCGCTTCTTGCAAACCATCGAGAAGCATACGAACCGGCTCACCTACTTGATCGAAGACCTGCTCACGATTTCCCGATTGGAAAGCGGCCAGATCGTCATGAACCGGCACCCGGTTGATTTGCGGGAAGAGGCCGCGCGCGTCATGGATGATCTGCAAGCGCGCGCAGCAGAAAGAAAAGTTACGTTGGAGAACCTGGTGCCTGCCGGTTTGACGGCGCAGGCCGACGCTGATCGTTTGCAACAAGTGCTGTTCAATCTCATTGAAAACGCCATCAAATATGGACGGGACGCAGGCCGCGTGAGCGTCGGCGGAAAACCACGTTCGGAAACGGAAGTGGAACTTTGGGTGCGAGATGACGGGCCAGGCATTCCGACAGCGGCCCGCGAGCGCGTGTTCGAGCGTTTCTATCGCGTCGATCGTGCGCGTTCCGCCGAAACCGGCGGCACCGGTCTCGGGTTGTCCATCGTGAAACACATTATTCAGGCGCACGGCGGCGAAGTTGGCGTGAAGAGTGAACCCGGAACCGGGACAAATTTCTTCTTCACGCTGCCAAGGAATTGAAGGGCCGCTTGCCGCCGCCCCGCTTTCTGCGTGTGCATCGCTTCAAGGTGTGGCAGCATTCGTGTCACCTATGACTGAGACTGACGACCTCTTGCGCGCTGCCAGTGCGGAGATTTATCAGGTTCAAACCCGCGCGGCCGGCCCGATCGGCCGGATTCCCCTCACCGAAGAAATACTGCGCGCGAGCCCGAGCGGCGACCTGTTTGGCCTCACTCAAAATGCCGGGATGGGCTGGAATCCGAGTGAGGCGGGTCGCAAACAATTCCTGATTCTCAGCACGCAAGGCGGCATCCGCGCGCCGGACGGACAACCCATCGCGCTTGGCTATCACACTGGGCATTGGGAAATCGGAATGCTGGTTCAAGCGGCGGCGAAAGAGTTGCGTGCCCTCGGTGTGATTCCGTTTGCCGCTTATTGCTCTGACCCTTGCGATGGCCGCACTCAAGGAACTCCCGGCATGTTCGACAGTCTGCCATACCGCAACGACGCTGCACTGATTTTCCGCCGACTCATTCGTTCGTTGCCTCAACGCGCGGGCGTTATCGGCGTCGCAACGTGCGACAAAGGTCTTCCCGCAATGATGATGGCGCTGGCAGCGATGCATGATTTGCCGTGTGTGCTCGTGCCAGGTGGTGTCACGTTGCCGCCGGAACACGGCGAAGACGCAGGCACAATTCAAACTATTGGTGCGCGCTTTGCGCACGGTTTGATTTCGTTGCAGGAAGCTGCCGACCTCGCGTGTCGCGCCTGTGCTACACCCGGTGGCGGTTGCCAATTTCTCGGCACAGCGGCCACGGCACAAGTTGTTGGTGAAGCGCTCGGCATGTCACTGCCACATTCCGCGCTCGCGCCGTCAGGGCAACCGGTCTGGCTTGATATGGCCACGCGGTCGGCGCGCGCCGTTCATCAGCTCGAAGCGCGGAAGCGAACGATGCGCGACATTCTCACGCCCGCCAGCATCCGCAACGCGATGGCCGTCCACGCCGCCTTCGGTGGCTCGACGAATCTGGTCTTACACCTGCCGGCCATCGCTCATGCGGCGGGCTTGGCGCGGCCGACGGTGGACGATTGGATTGCGGTCAACCGTCAGACGCCGCGCATTGTCGATGTGCTGCCGAATGGACCGACGCACCATCCGACGGTCCGTGTTTTTCTGGCGGGTGGAGTGCCGGAAGTCATGTTGCACTTGCGGCGACTTGGGTTGTTGGACACCAGCGTTTCAACAGTTGCGGGTCAAACGCTGGATGAAATTTTGGATTGGTGGGAAAAGTCGGGGCGACGCTTACGCTTCCGGGAGATATTGCGACAGCAGGATGGCATTGATCCCGACGAAGTCATCATGTCGCCGGAAAAGGCGCGCGCCCGAGGTCTTACTAGCACCGTGACTTTTCCACGCGGCAATCTTGCGCCCGAGGGGTCGATCATCAAGAGCACGGCGATAGACCCGTCGCTCGCTGATGCCGATGGTATTTGCCGCAAGGAAGGTCCGGCGCGGCTGTTCTTTCGCGAGAAGGACGCGATCGCCGCCATCAAGCAGGGCCGTATCAAAGCGGGTGATGTGATGGTGTTGATCGGGCGCGGGCCGCTTGGCAGCGGGATGGAAGAGACGTATCAAGTTACTTCCGCTCTCAAGCATTTGCCCTTTGGGAAAGATGTGGCGTTGATCACCGACGCTCGTTTCTCCGGTGTTTCAACCGGCGTGTGCATTGGACATGTTGGCCCGGAAGCCCTGGCCGGCGGGCCGGTTGGCAAATTGCGTGAAGGCGACATCATCCGGATTGTGATTGATCGTCAACGGCTGGAAGGAAGCGTGGATTTTGTGGGTGAAGCCGGTCACCATTTCATGCCGGAGGAAGGCGCGGAAATTCTAGCGAGGCGGACGGCGAACGAAAACCTGTCCCCCGATCCCGGTGTGCCGGATGACACCCGGCTGTGGGCCGCGCTGCAACGCGCCGGGGGCGGCACGTGGGGCGGCTGCGTCTATGACGTTGACCGGATTCTTGAATTGCTTGACGCCGGACGAGAGGCGCTTGCCAATAACAATCGATAAGATACAAACCCCTCACCCGGCCGGAGGCCACCCTCTCCCCCTTGGAGGGGAGAGGGAAGGGTGAGGGGGCAAACTCCAGAGGTCACACCGCGTGTTACGCCACGAATCGCGCGCAATTCCTATCGCGTGGCTGTCCGACCTGGATTCGAACCAGGACAAATGCCTCCAAAGGGCATTGTGCTACCGTTACACCATCGGACAGTAACTTACAGCCTCCAGCCAATATTATGCGTCACTCAAGCGGGGTCGCAAGCAGTTTGTAATGGGTCAGTGGAGCGCGGCATTTAAGCCGCGTCAGGGTTCCGCAACCGGCTACGCTTTGTCCGATTTCAAGCCTTCTACACTTCGGGAGTTGAAGCGGCATAAATGCCGCGCTCCTTCGGTCTCACAACCAAAACCGGCTTTCACTGACCCGCTACAGCAGTTTCGTCGTTCAGACCACGCGCCATGCGGGAGTTCGCCCGTCGTGCGCACCAGAAACTTTCCGGTCCCAATGCAGGCAGAGTCAATGCCCGCCGATCGGCCGGCGATTTTATTTTCCACCTCATTGACTTGATTTGGTTGCCTTGTCACTCTGTTCCCATGACCAATGAGCAATGCCTGTTCTCCGTCTGCCCCAGCGAGTCAAGCCGCGTGAACTGGAGCGGATTCCTTTCAGTCTTGGTGGTGATGATGTTGACCCTCGGCTGGTCGGCAGCCGGAGGGGACTGGCCGGAGTTCCGTGGGCCGTGGGGTGATGGCCATGTCTCGGCGCCGGGCGACACCAAACCGATCGGCCTGCCACTTCACTGGAGCGAGACGAACAACCTCAAATGGAAAACGGAAATCCCTTATCGCGGCTGGTCCACACCCGTCGTGCTGGGCGGTCAGGTCTGGTTGACCACGGCGATGGAAGATGGCCACGACTACTTCGCCATTTGCTTGGACAAGGAGAACGGCAAGATGCTTTTCAACGAGAAAGTTTTCCACACTGACAACCCCGAGCCGCTCGGCAACGGTGCCTCCATGAATTGTTACGCCACACCTTCGCCGGTGATCGAGCCGGGCCGTGTTTACGTCCACTTTGGCAGCGCGGGCACGGCGTGTCTGGACACCAAAACGGGCAAGCCTTTGTGGCGGCGGAGCGATCTGCCTTGCCGCCATTATCGCGGCCCGTCGGCGTCGCCAGTCGTTTTCGAAAATCTGTTGATCCTGACTTTCGACGGTGCCGACCTGCAATACACCGCCGCCCTCGACAAGCAGACTGGCAAGACCGTTTGGAAAACCAATCGCTCAGTCGTGTGGAATGACGAAAATGTCCCGGGGCCAATGGCGAAGGATGGGGATTTGCGCAAGTCCCACGGCACGCCGTTGATCGCGACCGTCGGCGGGAAAGCCCAGTTGATCAGCGTCGGCGCCAAGGCATCGTATGGTTACGACCCGCGCACGGGACACGAAATCTGGCGGGTGGAATACAACGACTGGTCGAGCGCGCCTCGGCCACTGTTCGACAAGGGTCTCGCTTTCATCGTCACCGGCCTGACAAAAAAAGAACTGTGGGCGGTCAAAGCGGACGGACGAGGGAACGTTACCGACACGCATGTGGCGTGGAAGCTCACCACGCGCGTGGGCAAGTACGCCTCGCCCCTGCTCGTGGATGGTCTGATCTACACTGCGGCCGATGAGAGCTTCGTCACCTGCGCCGAAGCGGCCACGGGACAGGTCGTCTGGACTGAACGCATCGGCGGCAAATACGCGGCCTCGCCGATTTACGCCGATGGACGGTTGTATTTCTTCAGTCAGGAAGGCACAACCACTGTGCTCAAACCCGGACGCGCCTTGGAAGTGATCGCGACTAACACGCTGGCGAACGGCTTCATGGCCTCGCCCGCGGTGTCCGGGAAGGCGTTCTACCTGAGAACCAAGACTCATCTTTACCGGGTTGAATCCCCGGCGTCCGCGAGCAAGTAACGCACGGCGGCGGCGGGTAGCTCACCGGAGGATTTGTTTGAACGCCCGCCCTCATCCCGGCCTTCTCCCCCGAGGGGAAGGAGAATCGTTCGCCGCTTCTTTGGAATGTCGTGCGATGGGAACAGCGGCGGTGAACACGCACGCACCAAACGCTTCGCGAGGTTTCGAGTCGTCCGGCAGTCGCGAAGCGTTTGGAGTGCGCGTGGCTTTAGCACCGCTTTATGGCAGGCCGCGACGGGGCGGGCGGTGACGGGAAAATATCCTGAAGGGATTACGTCATTCAGCCCGGCGTTGACCGATGAAATCGGGCTACGCTGGGTAGTGAATCACAAATTGAAATCAATCCCGAGGGGGTTGAACCAAATCGCGGCGGGACGGCGATGCAACCCCGCCTGCCCCGATACGGTTTATCGGGGTTGGGGTTGATGTGTTTTTGGACGACCTGCCCCGCCATAGCGCAGCGACGGCGGGTGACCCAGGGTAGTCGCTCCGCGCCAACCCTAGGCTGATAGATGGAATGCCGTTGGGATTCGGAGCGCGGGTTTGCGGCATGCAGCACAGCGCCAAACGCGACACAGTATTCCTTCAAAAACCGTGTGGTTTTACAGCCAAATTTAATGAAAACACTGCTTGACGTGAAAAGTGCAGGATGCCATATTGTCTCCGCAGCTTCGGAATATAGATTTGAATCGAGGCTGCATATTTAGCGAGCTCCTGCGGGAGCTCGCATTTTATCTCAAACGTATCTTAAAAAATTATGAAAAGAATCGCCGTCTTCGTCGATGCTGGTTACCTCTTCGCACAAGGTTCAAAGCTTCTCACCGGTCAAAATTGCCGACGCAGCGAAATCGAAATTGACCTTGATCGCGCCTTTAATGCGTTGGAGGAACTCGCTGTCCGCCTAAGCGGAATTCCGTTACTCAGGATTTATTGGTATGATGGAACAGCCACTGGTCCGACTCCTCAGCACATTGCTGTTGCCGGGAAGCCTCGAGTCAAGCTCCGTCTGGGTTTCGTCAACACTGCTGGTTTTCAGAAGGGCGTAGATTCGCTGATTGTTACCGACATGATTACATTGGCGCGGAATGGCGCGATGGGTGACGCTTTGCTGCTTTCTGGTGACGAAGATGTTCGTGTCGGAGTTCAGCAAGCACAAGAATTCGGCGTGCGCGTGCATCTTTTGGGAATTACTCCATGCCGTGGAAGCCAATCTCAATTTCTCCTTCAAGAAGCCGACACGACCAACGAGTGGACGCTCGCGGACGTCTCTAAATTTCTTGTCCATCATCCAAGTGTTTTTCCAAGTGCGCAGCCTGGAAAGAAAGCGCTCACTTCATCTGCCAGTGTCCAAGGTTCGACTCAAGCCGCTTCTTTGACAGCGCTTGCCGACGAAGCCGCCAAAGTAATCCGAATTGAAGCTGCGGTAGTCGACAGCTTGATCGCAAATTACGAGTCAAATCGTCAACTGCCACCTTTGGTAGATAGACCCCTCTTGGGTTTAGCCAAGAAGCAGTTTGGAATTTTGAGTCCCGACCAACGAGAAAAACTTCGAGCAGCATTCGTTGAAGCTCTCCGCAAAAATCGTCCGTGAGCCTTTTTTGTGAGTCTTGGAACTGGCGGTAAAGATATGGCCGCTCGATTGAAATAATTTTGACGGTGGAAAGACCGGGAGCGCACATGCTGGCCCAACCAAAGCTAGGCTGGCCGGAGATGCCCGCACCTGCCACCGCCACTTCCCAAGCGTATTGCACGATGGATTATTTCAAATCCAAATTAGGGCTGGCTCATGGTTCATTTTACGGCCCATTCTTCCCATGCACCTTCGCCGCGACTTTCAGGCGTAGCGCGTTGAGCCGGATGAAGCCGGTGGCGTCGTCCTGGTTGTAGGCTTTGGTCGGGTCGGCTTCCATCGTCGTATTCATTGTTTATTCAAATAGCGGGGGCAAATCTCTTACACCGTCCAGCACCCGCACAACTTCAACGCCGCCGTCAAACAGGCGATAGAAGATGACATGGTGACCGACAACAAAGCTGCGCAAGCCGGGCGATAATTCCGGACGCTCGCGTCCCATGTGCGGCATTGAGGCGAGCGTCGGAAACCTCGAGACGATGGCGCGAATGTATTTGTCTGCCGCAGCCGGGTTGTCATGTGCGATGTAGAGCCAGATTTCATCCAAGTCTGACCTTGCCTCCGCTGAAACCCGGTATTGATTCATGCACCAGATTTCTTCAGGCGTTCGCGTCCGGCCCGGCCAACGTCCTCGGCCAGTTGCATCACGTTCTTGTCGTCGTAAGTCTGATAATGCCCGTCGTTCAAATCATCAATGCCGCTGGTGATTTCACCTTTCAAAGCAGTGAGTTGCCGTTGGCGAAACGCATCTGATCCCGTCCACCAACGGAACAGTTCGTATTGTTCATCCGGGCCAAGCTCGGCGGCGGCCAATTTGATTTTTTCAACGGCACTCATAGTTTGAGATTATCACACCGCCGAGGCGGTGCTATTTCTTTTTATGCACCTTCGCCGCGACTTTCAGGCGCAGGCCGTTCAACCGGATGAAGCCGGTGGCGTCGTCCTGGTTGTAGGCTTTGGTCGGGTCGGCTTCCATCGTGGCCATTATAGCCGGGCGGGGGCGCAGTTCACGGTTTTTTCTTTCGTCTGGATTTGGTTCTTTGTTTTGCCGCCATCCCGGCGTGAAAACCGATTTCACGCCTTGGTGGTTCGGGCAGCGGCGGCGGATCGAGTATGTCCATGACGCGCTGCAGCACTTCCACAATGGCAACTTCATGCCCGTCGAGACGCGCGGTCAATTTCTTTTCCAAGGCGGCCAGTTGGCGCGCGAGTTCCTTCGTGCCGCCGAGCAGTTCGCGCATCTTCACAAACGCACGCACCACGAACACGCTCATGCGCACCGCTTCCGGGCTGTTGAGAACGTTGGCCGCCATGATCGCGCCGTTTTCGGTGAAGGCGTAGGGCAGTTTGCGCCGCCCGCCGTGCGAACTTGATATCGCAATTTGCGATATCAAGTTGGAATGCTCTTCGCGCGTCAGTTGAAAGAGGAAATCATCAGGAAACCGCTGACGGTTGCGTTTGACCGCCTCGTTGAAGCGGAATGTCGGGACACCAAAGATGCGCGCCAAGTCAGAATCGAGAATAACTTTCTGCCCGCGAATCGTCCGAATCAGCGAACTGATGTTTTCCAAGCGGGATAAGCTCTGTTTGCTCATGTTCGTTGCTCTTCCAAGCGGTCACAATTTGTGACCGGTTCAAGTTCTGATAAATGCCCGAACTTATCGAAATTGCCAATTGGTTCATCATCGGCTTGATATCGCAAATTGCGATATCAAACGGCATTTCGATCTTCGTTCAAGATCACAAGTTGTGACCTTGAAATTCTTGCCGCTCAACTTGAAGTTCCAATTTGGGACTTCAAGTTGCAGCTTCCGATTTCGTTTAAGATCGCAATTTGCGACCTCAAACGGGTCTATTTCTTCCTCTGCACCTTTGCCGCGACTTTCAGGCGCAGGGCGTTAAGCCGGATAAAGCCGGTGGCGTCGTCCTGATTGTAGGCTTTGGTCGGGTCGGCTTCCATCGTGGCGAGGTGCGGGTTGTAGAGGCTCACCGGGGACTTGCGGCCGGCGACCATGAGGTTGCCCTTGTAAAGTTTCACGCGCACCGTGCCGGTCACGTTCTTCTGGCTCTCGGTCACGAGCGCCTGCAACGCCAGCCGTTCCGGCGCGAACCAGTAGCCGTAATACACCAGCTCCGCGTAGCGCGGGATGAGCGAGTCGCGCAGGTGCATGACTTCGCGGTCCATTGTGAGGCTCTCGATCTGCCGATGCGCGAAATGCAGGATCGCGCCGCCGGGCGTCTCGTAAACGCCACGCGATTTCATGCCCACGTAACGGTTCTCCACCATGTCCACGCGCCCGACGCCATGTTTGCCGCCGAGTTTGTTCAAAGTTTTCATCACGCCGAGCGGCGAAAGTTTTTTGCCGTTCACGGCCACGCAATTGCCCTTCGCGAAATCCAGCGTGACGAACTCCGGTTTGTCGGGCGTGTCTTCGGGGAACACGGAGAGCGTGGTGAACGAGCCGCGAAACTTCTTGTCGCTCGCGTCCAGCCACGGGTCTTCGAGGATGCCCGCCTCGTAAGAGATGTGCAGCAGGTTGCGGTCGGAAGAAAACGGTTTCTTCGCGCTGGCTTGCACAGGAATCTTCTTCCTGTCGCAGTAGGCGATCATTTCCGCGCGGCCCGGGAACTCACTGCGATACCGCGCGTCGCGCCACGGAGCAATCACCTGCAAATCCGGCGCGAGCGCGGCGGCGGTGAGTTCGAAGCGCACCTGATCATTTCCCTTGCCCGTCGCGCCGTGAGCGATGGCGTCGGCCTTTTCCTGTTTGGCGATCTCGACCATCCGCTTGGCGATGAGCGGGCGGGCGATGCTCGTGCCGAGGAAGTATTGTCCCTCGTAAATCGCGCCCGCGCGAATCATCGGATAGATGAAGTCGCGCGCGAATTCCTCCTGAAGGTCGTCAATGTAAATCTTCGACGCGCCGGTTTTCTTCGCCTTCGCTTCGAGGCCGCGCAATTCCTCCTCCTGCCCGATATCGGCGCAGAAGGCGATCATCTCCGCGTTGTATTTTTCCTTGATCCAGGAAAGGAGCACCGAGGTGTCCAATCCGCCCGAATATGCCAGAACAATTTTCATGCGCGCAGATTAAACAGCCAAGAGGCCGAGGGAGCAAAAAGAAAATGGAACAAAAGGGAATCAAACCGCGAAATACGCAAAATACGCTGAAGGATAACTTGGGGAAATGGACTTATAAATCTTCTTCCGCGTATTTCGCGTATTCAGCGGTTCCTGTAGTCTTTTCCCATGAATACCAAACTGTTATTTGAGGAGGAATCGTACAAAATCATCGGCGCGGGCTTCGAGGTTTACCGCGAGAAAGGTTGTGGCTTTCTTGAGCCGGTTTATCAGGAGTGCATGGAGATCGAACTGCGATTACAAGGAATCCGTTTCGTTGCAGAGAAGCCGTTGGCGCTGGAATACAAAGGCTGTCCACTTCGCTCCGAGTACAAACCTGACTTCGTGTGCTTCGACAAAATTGTCTTGGAACTCAAGGCGGTGACGGAGCTGACGGACGAGCACCGCGCACAGGTGCAGAATTATCTCAAGGCGACGGGTTTGAAGCTCGGGTTGCTGCTGAACTTCGGACATTACCCCAAGGCGCAGGTTGAGCGGATCGTGGCCGAGAAAGGAAGATATGACTATGGGAAGACGAAGTAAGGATTTCCAACCGCGAAACACGCGGAATACGCGGAAAGGAATTTCGGAAAAGAATTCTTCCGCGTATTTCGCGTATTTTGCGGTTTCAAATTTGTTCATTGCTTCTATGGCGGAAAGCCGATGGCCAGTTTGACCGCCGAATACTCAGGGTGAATCCCGCCGTCGCGCGTGCGGATGATGAGCGGAGGCTCTTCCCAGGTCTGCCCGCGAAACCATTCGGGTAAATCATCGGCACGCATCATGCCAAACAACGCGATGAGCGGCGGTTCACCTTCGCGGAAGATCACCGGGCGTTTGCGGACGATGACCAGGCCCGCTGCTTTTGCGCCGGATTCAATTCGTTCCAGTTGCGCTGGCTCAGTCGGAAACACGCATGCGAAGAAACCACCTGACGCAAGATGCGTGGCGGCAGTCGCGCAATAATCGGCGATCGTTCCACGTAACTCGAAGCGACAGGCGAGTCGCTGTGGATGCTCACTCTTCACGCCGCCCTCGGGCGGAAAATACGGCGGGCTGCCGGTGATTAATTCGAATTTCTCGTCAGGACGCAGCACGCATTGTCCCGGAGCGCGGACAGCCGTGTCCGCGGGCTCCTCGGTGGCGTTTGGTTCGCGCGGACAAGGCTGTCCGCGCTCCGAGGTTTCCCGGAAATCACCGAGGCGGATTTCGTAGCGGTCGGTGAGTCCATTGAAACGCGCGGACTTTCGCGCGAGCGCCACACTTTCACTTTGCGCCTCGACGGTGACGAAACGCGCGCCCGGCAAACGCCACGCGCAAATCATTCCCACCGTGCCGATGCCGCTGCCGAGATCGAGTGCGGTTCGCGCCGCGGGACACCAACTCGTGGCATACCACGCAGCCAGGATGTCGTCGGTTGAAAAACGATGGCCGTCGCGCAGTTGAAATAGGCGGAAATTTCCGCTGATCGCATCCAGTGTTTCGTGCGGTTCAACTTTCACGCCCGCGGCCAGCCCCGGCGGGATCGGGCCGGGCTTGGCCCAGCCTTTGAAGTGAGTTTCGTGGGCCACGGCAATCAGATGGCTACATACTTTTGCCCCGATGGCTCGATATGCACGAGCACGTCGTAAACCGCCGGAAGTTGACTGCGCACCTGGTCTTTCACCTCGTGCGCGATGCCATGCGCCCGCTGGACTGTCATTTGCGGATCGACCTCCATGTGCATATCCACGAAGTAGTGGTAGCCCATCTTGCGCACGATGCATTTCTCCACGCGCTCCACACCGGGAATGGTGGCGGCGATCCTTCTGATTTGTTCGATGACCTCCTTCTGCGGCGAGGCATCCATCAACTCATCGAGCGCCGGTCGCAACAACCGCGAGCCGTTCCACGCGATGATGCCCGCTGCGACGAGAGCGGCCACGTCGTCCGCCGCTTGAAACCCCTCCCCGCCGATCAGCGCGACCGTGATGCCGATGCCTGCCGCCAGCGAAGTGATGGCGTCGCTGCGATGATGCCACGCATCCGTTCGCACGGCGGAGCTGTCCACCGCGCGGGATTCGCGGGCAACGAACCGAAACATGGATTCTTTGATGATGACGACGACAACCAGGACCAGCAGGGTGAACGGCTGCGGTCCGCGCGGGGGTTCAAAAATTCCCTCAATTGATTTCAACGCGATGCCCGCCGCGGCGAACAACAACATCGTGGATACAATCGCCGCCGCAATCGGTTCGGCTTTGCCGTGGCCGTAGGGATGATCTTCGTCGGCGGGTGCCGCCGCCACCACCAGTCCCCGCCAGACAATGACGGAACTGAAAATGTCCGCGAAGGATTCGACGGCATCGGCAATCAGCGCGTGCGAATGGCCGATGATGCCCGCCGCCAATTTTCCTGCCGCCAACACGGTGTTGACGACCATTCCGAGGAAGGTCACGCGGAGACTGCGCTGGAGGCGGCTCTTGGGCACGGGCGGATTAAATCACGAATGGGAACGTTTCGCCAAGCTCGTTGGAGTTCAGCCATCAGGCTGGTTCGCACTCTCGCGTTGACTCACAGACAAGCTAAAGCTTGGACTCCAACATGTGACAAAACATCGCGTCGCGGAGCTTCGGCTCGAACCAGGTGCTCTTGGGTGGCATGATGGCATCGGCATCCGCGACGGTCATCAAGTCCTCAATGCTTGTTGGGAACATCGAGAAGGCGCAGGCGTATGCGCCGCTGTTCACGAGTTTTTCCAACTCTGCGGTGCCGCGAATGCCGCCGACAAAATTGACGCGTTTGCTGGTGCGGGGATCGTCGATGCCGAAGATGGGAGCGAGAACGTTCTTTTGCAGCAACGTCACGTCGAGCTGTTCAATCGGGTCGGTCGTTGTCGTGAGGTGCGGACGGAAATTCAGCGTGTTCCATTTTCTGCCGAGGTAAAAACCGAACTCCTTTTTATTCGTCGGTTTCGCCGCGCCGTTCGGTTCGACAATAAAAACCGCGTCGAGTTTCTGCAGCAATGCATCTGGCGTCAGACCGTTGAGGTCTTTCAACACGCGGTTGTAGGGCAGGATTTGCATCTGGTTGTGTGGGAAGATCACCGTCAGAAAATGCGCACTGTGATCTCGATTCGTAGCAGCCGACGTGAGTCGGCTCTGATTTTCCAGCGGAGAAGTTTGAGCGGACTCACGTCCGCTGCTACGTCGTTTTTGATAAACCCGCGCAGCCGCTGCGCTTCGGTGGTGTCCGTCCGCAATATACAAGAATGGAATCTTCGCGAATTGGTCGGCGATGAACTTGATGCCTGCCGGGTCGCTGACGGTCCACGACGTGTGACGCACACCGTCCTTCGCGGTAAAATCCACGCCTGGTCGTTCGGAGATTTTCTTCGCAACGAACTCATCCATCGCCGCGAGGGCGCGATATGTGAGAAACACCGGACCGGTCTGCGAGTCGAGCGCTTCGATGTGACGGACGCGATCGTCCTCCTTGTCCGGGCGCGTGAGTTCGTGCTTCTTGATGACACCATTCAGATATTCTTCGCAACTTGCCGCAGCGACAAGACCGACCTGACTGTGTTGACCCATGATCTGGCGATAGAGATAAAAGCACGGTTGTGCGTCCTGCCGGAGCGCGCCGTCGTGGATCAATTTTGTGAAGTTTTCCTTTCCCTTGGCATAAACTTCCGTCGCGTAACTGTCCGTGCCCGGCGCCAGATCAATTTCGGGTTTGCTGACGTGCAGGAAGCTAAGCGGATTGCCAGCCGCTATCTGGCGGGCCTCATCTGATGACATCACGTCGTAGGGCAGCTCACAAATTTGGGCGGCCAGTTCGGGTTTGGGTCGTAGCGCGGCAAATGGTTTGATCGTCGCCATAAAAAATGTGCGGGGAACATACGGAGATAAATTTCCGAACGCACGTTGAAAGTTTGGCTCCGCCAAAAAAGCGCGTTGGTCTGGCCGCAAGAATTTGGAGCAAGAACTTGCCTTTCAGAATTTCGCGTGGATCATGTGACCGGATGAGGCGTCGTCGAAGTTTGAACGCGAACCACCCGGTATGTCTGGCAGCCGTGCTCATTGGGGCGTTGCTGTTTTCCGGCTGCGTGCATTTGCCGGCGTCGAGATCCATTCGAGCGAAGCCGTCCCCGTTGCCGGCCTGGGCCACGAACAGTTATGAGCGCGCCGGAACAATCGCTTCCGGAATCCACGAGAAGGAACTTGAATCCCGCCAGAGCTACACCGTCAAGCAGGTTGAACTGGCGGTTGACTCCAACCCGGTCAGCAAGCCAACCGTCCTCGAATACTACCAGCTTGCCCGAGGCACGAATCCCGTCATTCTGTTGCTGCCGGTGTCGGGTGGAGGTTACCAGATCGAGCGGTTCTTTGCGCGCTATTTTGCCCGGCACGGTTTTTCGGTGGTGATCGTGCGCCGGACCAAAATTGCCCGCGAGCTCAACGAAATTGCCACTATCAATGACTGGATGAAACAGCGCCTGGCAGACCTGCGCCGGGTCATCGACTGGGTGGAGACGCGCCCTGAGTTGGACGCCGGCCGGATTGGAGTTTTCGGCATCAGCATGGGGGGGATTCAAGGCACGATGCTCACAGCCCTGGACAAACGAGTGCGGGCCGCCGTGCTCGGTCTGGCTGGCGAAGACCTGCCCTACATTCTGGCCCACAGCACGGAGAAAGGGGTTGTCCGTCGTCGCGAAGCGTATTTACGCGAGCGCCAATTGCCACGGGAGCGCGTCGAGGAAGAGTTGCGGCAAACGATTGTGTGGGACCCGAAGACGCTGGCGCCGTGTATCGATCCGCAACGGGCGATGCTGGTCTTGGGCATCTTCGACACCACTGTGCCGTTCAAGAAAGGGTGGGCGCTGCGAAAGAGCATCGGCCGGCCTGAGACTGTCCTCCTGCCCACGGGTCATTACACAGCGTTGCTGTGCATTCCATACATTGAACACCGCGCCCGGAAATTTCTCCAGGCACGGTTTGCCGCTGAACGACCAGACGGTTTGCTTAGGCCCACTCTGTCTTCACCCAAAGCAAAGGCTGGCTGAGGCACAGCTCGTGGCAGGCTGGCAGGCCAGCGGACATGCATCCTCAGTTAGAAGCTATTGATGGATAAATGCTAAGTAGATTTGTCGGGACATCCGCTGCAAGACTTTTTAAGCTCGTGGGCATGAGTAAAAAAACGCAGCCCAAGCCCACGGCATCCGAGCAAAT
>JACQFP010000023.1 GCA_016200005.1 Verrucomicrobiota bacterium
CTTCGAGTTGTAACGCCAACAACACTGGGGCGTTCACCGTGAACGCGATCATTACTGTGGCTCCACCGTCTCCACCACCGGGGCAAGTGACGGTGTATGGGATAGCGAACATCGTGTTGGCGGGACAATTGGCGGTGGCGAGTTCTCGCGGGTCTTCGGCGTGTAATTACGCCTACGACAATGGAACACTCAATTCGCCGGTTAATTTGGGCTTCAATCTGAGCGGCTTGGCGGGACAGGCCATTCAATTTACCAATGTCACGGGCATGGTGAGTTTGGCTGGAGGAATTCCGGATACGCTACCCGATGGGAACTTATCGAACATGGATACGACTACATCGGAATTTGGTCTATCGAGCGTTACGGGGCCAAGCGGGGCACTGGTGGGTGTCTTCCTGAATGATTTGATTCCGAGCGGGACGGCTCCGCCGGCTCTGGACTTCTCGACGCAGGCCAATAGGGACATTCTTGTCCTAAGCCCTGTCCTTCGCCAAGTCTTCTATATCGGATCGGGCGGAACGAGTTTGGGAAGCACGAAAGGTTTCGTCGTCCCCCAAGGCGCGACGAGGCTTTTCGTGGGAGTATTGGAACAGGCGAGTTGTAATGCCAATAACACAGGCTGGTTCTCCGTTGGTGTGCCAATTCTTCCTCCTCCTCCGCTCCAGATTACCGAATTTAGTTGGAGCGGGGACGCTTTCAGCCTCAATGTGGTGGCAACCGCTGGGAAGTCTTACACGTTGGAGTACAAGGACTCTTTGAGTGAGCTGACGTGGAAGCCGATAATGACCGTCTCTTGCGGAGGGTGCCTACTAACTCTGACTGATCCTTCAGCCACAATGCCACAGCGGTTTTACCGTGTGCGTGTGGACTAATTCGATCACGACAGATCACCGAAGTCATTATTTTGAAAGCAACGCCCTCACGCGTCGTGTCCCAACTACACATCAACCCTGCAATCGCTCGCTTCAGACTCTTAGCTAACGTGTTGTTAACGTGGTCAGAATTCCATAAACACGCTCGATTCATCGGCGCCGTGGTTCCACGGCAGTGCGGACGAGCCCCAGCTAAAGCGGCGTCGCGCACAATCCGGAGCCTACTTCGCCATCACCATTTCGAGGGTTTCCTCCTGCCGGTGGGGCGCAGCTTCTTCATCCTCGATGGATGGGCCGGGTGACGGATGTTTCAATAGTTCAGGGGTGTGGTCGAGGACCGCTTCCTCTGACTTGTGGAATTTTACGCTGACAATTTTGCTGATCCCCTGCTCTTCCATCGTCACGCCATAGAGCACGTCGGCCAAACCGAGCAAGTCTCCGTCCGTTTCCAAAAAATTGTAGTGAAGCCTTCCATCCATCAGAACGAATTGCCATTGGTTGACTTTCGTGGCCATATCGACAAGAGTTCCTCCATGAAGATATCGAGGAAAGGTCAGGTCACGATTCCGTCGAACATGCGTCGAAAACATGGATTGCTGCCGAGGCGCAACGTGGAGTTTGTGGACCAACCCAACGGCGTGCTGCTGATCAAAGCCGGCCGGGTCTCGACTGGCAGGCGCGTCCTGGCCAGATTGCTTGCGGGCGGCCGAATCAAAGGGCGCACGCAAGATTGGCTTCGCCTGACGCGGGGAACGGCATGATCTTGGTGGACACCAGCGTCATCGCCGACATTCTTACAAAGGACCCCGATTGGTTCGACTGGTCGAGCAAGCAGTTGGAGAGGTGGGCAAATCAAGGGCCGGTCTGTTACAACGCAATCATCTTCGCTGAACTGGCGGTCAAATTCGACACGCAAAAGGAATTGGAGCACCGGCTCTCTGCCTTCACCTGTCTGCCTCTGTCACTGAAGGCGGCGTTTCAGGCTGCCAAGGCATTTGAGAAATATCGACGCGCGGGTGGCAAGAAAGCGCTCCCCTTGCCCGATTTCTTCATCGGCGCACACGCCTACGTCGCGCATGTGCCGCTGCTCACCCGCAACCCGCGGCGCGTCCGCAGCTTCTTTCCTTCGGTGCGGCTTATTACGCCGTAACGTCGGCACGGATCACTTACTTCGCCATCACCATTTCGAGGGTTTCCGCCGGCCGGTGCGGTGCATCTTCTTCCTCCTCAATGGAGGGTCGGGGTGCCGGTTGTTCCAACAGTTCCGGCGTGTGGTCGAGGACCGCTTCCTCAGTCTTATGGAATTTAACGCTGACAATTTTGCTGATCCCCTGCTCTTCCATCGTTACGCCATAGAGCACGTCGGCCATGCCGATGGTCCGTTTGTTGTGAGTAATGATGACGAACTGCGAATGAACCAGAAAACGTTGCAGCACGCGGATGAAACGGTTGATGTTGGATTCATCCAACGGCGCATCCAATTCGTCGAGCACGCAAAACGGACTCGGTTTGACCTGGTAAATGGCGAACAAGAGCGCCACCGCCGTCATGGTCTGCTCTCCGCCGGAAAGAAGCGAGATCGTCTGCAACTGCTTGCCGGGCGGTCGCGCCACAATGTCGATGCCGCTTTCCAGCACATCTCCTTCGTCCACCAGAATCAGGTCCGCCTTCCCGCCGCCGAACACCTCGGTGAACATCGCGCGAAAATTGTCCCGGATTTTGTGGAAGGTGTCCGTGAACATTTCCTGCGTCTGCAGGTTGATCCGGTTGATCACTTCCAATAGTTGCGCTTTGGCTGCAACCAAATCATCGTTTTGTTTGGTAAGGAATTGGTAACGCTGTTCAGTTTCTTCATACTCCTCAATGGCAACCAGATTTACCGGCCCGATTTCCTCGATCCGCTGTTGCAACTTGGTGACCTGCTCTGCCACGGCATTCCAATCGGTCGAAGCGCCGCTGGCGGCCATTTCTTCCGGCGTGAGGGTTTGCACCTTGGCCGGGCCTTCGTCCGCAAACGTGATGGTGATACACTCACTGCGCACATCGTCCAGCTTGACATGGTATTGCTGCTGGATGCGGTCGCGGAGATTCTGCACCGACATGTTTTTCTGCGCCAACTCCACGTCAAGCGCCCCGCGCTTCTGCTGGAGTTCCGTCAAACGCCGTCGTTGTTCGCGCAAATTCTCTTCGTGGGTTGAGACCCCGCTCTCTTGCACATCGCGACGGCCAATAAGCTCCGCCACCTGCGCGTTCACTTGTTCCCGCTCGTGTTGCAACGCCACTATTCTTTGACGCGAATCCGCCATCTCAACTTCGGCTTGTGTCTTACGGTTAATGAAGGAGGAAATCTCGCTGCGTCGTTGTTCCACCAACTGTTTCAACTCGGCAATGCGTTGTTCGAGGGGTTGTTGCTGAGAACGGAACGAGGCACACAACTGTTCCTCCGTAGCCAGTGCCACACGCGCCTCCGTCAGCGCGGCATTGGCCGCTTCCCGCTGTTGACGCAAACGCTCCAACCCGGCATTCAAATCCGTCAGTTGCTGTTGCAGCGCGTGTTCGCGGGATTCGTGTTCACCAATTTGCGTTGCGAGGGTGGCGCGCTTTTGCGTCCCTTCCCGCTCGTGTTCCGACAGACTTTGAATCTCGTAAACGACCGTGTCGATTTTCTGGTGCAAGACGCGTTGGGAATTTTGCAACGCGTTGAATTCGCCCTGGTGCGTGGCAATCGCGACTTCCTGGGTGCGCAGTTCCGTTTGCTCCTGTTGTAAACTCGCCTGCAACTGTGTCTGTTCGCTCAACAAGGTTCCTTTGTTGCGGCTGGCTTCGTTAATCTGTTCCTGCAGTTGTGAAAGGTGCGATTGCAGCTCGGCGATTTGGTTTTTACGTCCGAGAATCGATGCCGGAGTTTTGACAGTACCGTTGCTGGAACCGCCGGTAAACACTCCGTGACTACTCAACAGCTCGCCATTCAGCGTGACATAGTGAAATTCGCCCTTGGTCTCACGCCAGGCAGTCGTGGCGGCGCCCAGATCGCGAACAATCCGCGTCACCCCGAGCAGTCGTTCCAAAAGCGGCTGGAGCGGCCGGTCGGCTTCTACCACGTTGATCGCCGGGATGGGGTGTGACCCATTCGCCATCAAGTCGAAGGACGGTGGTTTCGCTTCCGGGACTGGCGAATCGGCGCCGTGATCCCCATTCCTCAGCAACTCCAACGGCGCGATGCTGGCCCGTCCCTTATTGTTGGCGGTAAGCTCGGCAATAATCTGTCTGGCAGCGTCCGTTTGCTCGGTAAGCACCAATTGCAAATGATGGCCCAGCGCCGTTTCAACAGCGGTGACGAATTGGTCCGGAACGCGGATCTTGTCCGCCAGCGAACCGAGCACCGACTGCGACTGCTTGAGTGCGGCCAGCGCCCCGGCGCTGAATCCTTCGTGGGTTTCTCGCAACTGATCGAGAACTTTCAGATGCGAGCGTTTCTCGGCCTGTTGTTGGAGAAGATCATCCAGTTGTTGCGTGGCTGCTTTGAGTTCCTCCTCAATTTCGCGCAATCGCTTCTGGCGTTCTTCCACCGTGCCGCGCTGCGTTTGGACGCCCATTTTTTCCGCCTCCACATTCACGGCGAATTCATGCAGGCGGATTTCCAATCGGGTGCGCTCCTCTTCCAATTGAATTTTCTCCGACGAAAGTTTCTCCAGTCGGACGACGTTGCCCTGCTTTTGCAGATCGAGCGCATTGATTTCATTGCGAACGCGGGTCAATTGTTGAGCGGCGGCGAAAGAGTCCGACTGCAATTTCCGTAATTGTTCCTGGTGCGCTCGCAAATCTTTTTCCAAGGCCTGCAACGCCTCCTGTTTTGCTTCCAGTGTTGCTCGGTGACTTTCGAGCGTTGCGGCGGAAGCTGTCAAGCGCTCTGAGACGGAGGCTAATTCCTGTTCCGCCGCCGAACACCGTTCCTCCGCCTGAGAAATATCACTCAACGCTTTGGCGTTTTGCGACTCGAATTCGTGAAGGCGCTCCTGATTAAACTGAATCCGGCCTTCGTGCTTTTCAATCTGGCTCTTCAATTCCAGCCCGTGCTGTTGGGATTGGCTGATTTCGTGTTCCAACGTCGCCAGTTGTTCGCGCAATTGCGCGATCTCGTTTTCGCCGCGCAGCACATTTTCGGAACAGGTTTCAGTTTCTAGGCGCAATTTTTCCACCGCTGACTGCCGCTCGTTGATCTCCGCTTGCAACACGTCGAAATGATGCCGCGCCAGTTGCGTGTCGAGATGTTGCAACTCGAGGTTGAGTTGCTTGTAACGGCGCGCCTTGCCCGCCTGCCGTTGCAGCGAACCGATCTGCCGCTTCACTTCGCGGATGAGGTCGGCAATGCGCAAGAGATTTTGATCGGTGTATTCGAGTTTGCGCAGCGCTTCCCTTTTTTGGGATTTGAATTTGGTGATGCCCGCGGCTTCTTCAAAGATCATCCGGCGATCTTCGGGCTTGCTGGACAGAATCTGTGTGATGTTCCCTTGCGCCATGATGCTGTAACTGGTGCGTCCCACTCCCGTACCCATGAACAGTTGCTGGACGTCTTTCAGCCGGCACGGCGTTTTGTTGATGAAGTATTCACTGCCACCATCACGAAAGACGCGCCGGGTTAACGTCACTTCGTTGTAGGCCAGCTCGACGCCGGCGGCGACCAGGTTTTCCGCATCGACGCCGCCAATCGTGAGCGACACCTCCGCCATGCCGAGCGGTTTGCGTCCATCCGTGCCGTTGAAGATCACGTCAGCCATCTCGCCGCCGCGCAGCGCTTTGGCCGATTGCTCGCCCAAAACCCAGCGAATGGCGTCGGACACATTCGATTTGCCGCACCCGTTTGGACCGACAATCGCGGTCACGCCCGGTTGGAAGTTGAGGGAAGTCTTGTCCGCAAAGGACTTGAATCCCAATACCGTTAGGTTCTTTAGATACATGATTTAACCCGAATTTTGATTAAATGACCAAAAACGCCCCCCTCTGTAAAGCGAAAAAACCACAATATAAAGGGGCATGCCACCGTCGGAGCACAAGTAATTGGTGAGGAACCGAGATTTGATTTGTGCCCACCGTTCTACGCTACCAGCCTGCAATTCTGTCTGAGAACGACCTTTGTCTGAGTTTCCTGTTTCCCATACGCCTCACGGAAAAACTTTACAAAGGTTATGTCGAGCCATTCTTATCACAGCCTTTGTCCGAGCGCTAGTGTGAATTTAAGAAAAATTAAAACTCTCTTGGCGGTGCTTCCATGCTTGATGCCTGGCATTGGCTCGCCAGCAGCGGTTGTGAACTACGCGACGTCAACCGTGTTGCCGCCGAAACCCAACCGCGAATTTCGTGGCGCCTGGGTCGCCAGCGTGTCGAACATTGACTGGCCTTCTCAACCCGGATTGTCCACGGCGCAACAGAAGGCCGAGCTGGTCGCCATCTTGAATCGGGCGGCTCAGTTGCATTTGAATGCGATCATCCTCCAGGTGCGGCCAGCGTGCGACGCGCTTTACTCGTCTCAACTGGAACCGTGGTCGGAATATCTCACCGGCACCATGGGCAGGCCGCCGTCGCCTTATTATGATCCGCTGGACTTTGCGGTGGCGGAAGCACACAAGCGCGGATTGGAATTGCACGCCTGGTTCAATCCTTTTCGAGCGCGCCAGTCCGGAGCCAAGTCCCTTGTCTCAGCGAAGCACATCAGCCGGACGCGTCCCGAACTCGTCCGCCAGTATGGAAAACTTCTCTGGCTCGATCCGGGCGAACGCGAAGTGCAGGATCACTCGCTACGCGTTGTGATGGATGTGGTGAAGCGATACGACATCGACGGCGTGCACTTCGACGATTATTTTTACCCGGAGCGCGGTTCGACAGCCGGGGACTCAGATTTTCCAGACGACAGAAGTTGGAGACGCTTTGGCACCGGAGGGAGGTTGAGTCGGGAAGATTGGCGGCGTGAAAATGTCAACACGTTCATCCAGCGCGTGTATCAATCCACCAAGGCAACGAAGCCTTGGGTGAAGTTCGGCATCAGCCCTTTTGGAATTTGGCGGCCAAAGAATCCTGCTCAAATTCGCGGCAAGGATGCTTATGCCGAGCTTTACGCCGACTCGCGCAAGTGGCTGGCCAACGGTTGGGTGGATTATTTCGCGCCGCAACTTTACTGGGCGATTCAGCCGCCGGAGCAGAGTTACCCCGTGCTCTTGAAGTGGTGGGCCGAACAGAACCCCAAAGGGCGACATCTTTGGCCGGGCATGGATGCAACGAAGGTCGGTGGCAAGTGGACGGCTGAGGAAATCGTCAAGCAAGTTCGGTTGACGCGCAAACAAACCAGGGCCTCGGGGGAGATATTCTGGGACATGAAGAGTCTCATGGAGAATCGCGGACGGCTTGCCAGCACGCTCGAAAATGATTTGTTTGCGCAGCCGGCGCTTGTCCCGGCCTCGCCCTGGCTGGACAGACAGCGGCCCGGGAAACCGAAACTTTACATCGCCAACCACGGCAGCACTGGCGCGGCAGCACTCACCTGGGCAGACGCGACCACGAATAAAGTTTGGTTGTGGGTCGTGCAGACCAGAAAAGGCGGCTCCTGGAGCACCGTTGTTTTGCCGGGTAACCAGACTTCGCGCTCGCTCGATCGAGCGTCAACGGAGATGATCGCCGTTTCCGCCGTCAATCGTTACGGCAACCTCAGCTACGCGAGTGTGTTGGAGCGCAAGGTCAACCCGGCCAAATGAGCACGACCAGTTGAAAGTGATTTTGGAAGGGCTATAAGCCGAATTTTGTCTTCGCCCTTACGAGCGGAGAGAATCATTTGTCTCAGCAGCCGATACCCGAAACCTGTTCCGCCAAAGCGGGACGCGGAGCGGGCCGCTCCTCGGTTTCCTATTTGGCCTTGCACCCGATGGGGTTTTCCGTGCCTCCGCGCTTACGCTTGGAGCGGTGCGCTCTTACCGCACCTTTTCACCCTTACCCTCTGAAATCTCAGATTTGAAATCTCAAATTTCAAAGTCGGCGGTCTAAGTTTCTGTGGCACTTTCCGTCGAACCCCGACAATTCTGTCGCGGTCCGCCCGCGTGTATCCCCTGCCCTGCGGCAAGGGTTACGCGGCATCGCGCCCTGCGGTGTTCGGACTTTCCTCCCCCGGCTTGCGCCGGAAGCGATTCTCCGCCCTTCCAAAACCGAGAGAATGTTAACCGCTAAGTTGAAGGAAAACAAGCAGCAGTTGGATCACGAAAGTCTAACGGTTTCGCGTCTTAACCTTAATCTCTCTTGATCTTCGGCTCTGCCCGGCGGGATTAAGAGCAAGAAGCGGAAAGAATTACTCCGCCGCAGCCAGTTCCATATCGCGCGTGTAGTAAAGAATCCGACCGCAATTGATACAGGTCACGATTTCCTGCTCCGCCTGACAGGACACGAGCACCTGGGCAGGCAGTTTCATGTGGCAACCGCCGCAGACTCCGTGTTGCACTCCAACCACCACGTTTTCGCCGCGATGTTTGAGCAACCGCTCGTAGCGTGCTCTGGCGATGTCATCAATCGCCGCCACAAGTTCGGCGCGACCGGACTCCACTTCCGCCAGTTCCTTGCGCAACGATTCCTCGCGCGCTGACAGAGCGATTATTTGCGCATCAACCAACTTTTTTGTTTCGTTTCCTTTCTGCGATGCCGCCGTCACTCCGTTTTGCGCCGCTTCACCCTGCTCCATCAAATCAAGTTGTTGATCTTCAAGCTTGGTAATGTCCTTCCTGCACATTTCAATCTCGTGCGCCAACGCCTTGAACTCGTCGTTCTTCTTGGTTTGAAATTGTTGGAGGGAATATTTCTCGATCAATTGCTTTCGCGCATCAACCTCCAGTTCCAGTTTTTTGCGTTCGGTATCAATCAGTTTTCCACGCAGTTTGGCGGCTTCCAAACCGGATTGCGCAGAGGCTGCCCGGGCATTCAGGCTTTGACGCTCCGGTTCGAGGCGGGCCAGCTCGTTTTTCAGGCGAATGATTTTGAGGTCGCGGTTCTGAAGGATGAGCAGTTTTTCGATCGTTTCAAGCATGGTGACGTCGTTTCGTTTTTCTTGGGAAACGTTACCGACCCTTTCCTTTCAAGTCAATGCGCTGGAACGGCAATCTTTCCAGCGCGACAATCCTTGCAGAATTATCCCTTGAAACCCGGCGTGGCTGCCTCCACATTGCGATTGAACGTTTAGCGTAGAAACCAATCAAATCGAGAAGTCACCAAATCGAGAAGTCACGACGGTGGGGCAGTTAACATATCAATATGAAGAAAAACATTTTCTGCGGGCGGACAGCTTGGGCGCTTGGGTGCCTGCTGGTTTTGCTCCCATTAACTCTGTCCGCCAAAGACTCTCCCACCGGACTCGATTTGGCCCGAGAATTAAATCACGCCTTCATCGAGGTCGCGGAGAAAGTCTCGCCAGCCGTGGTGGTGGTGACAGTCACCCAAAAGCCCGAATCCTTTAAGTTCGACGATGAGGAAAGAAATCCACTCGATCTTTTGCCGCCCGAAATGCGCCGCTATTTTCGTCACCGCATGGAAGAGCCGCCGGAGAAAAGCTACGGCCAAGGCTCGGGTGTGATCATTCGTGAAGACGGTTTCATTCTCACCAATCGTCACGTGGTGGACGACACGGAGAAAATTGAGGTCCGATTGAAGGATGGCCGCGTGTTCAAGGCGGAGGTTCGCGGGGTGGATCCACAATCGGACATCGCCGTTATTAAGATTGATGCCAAAGGGTTGCCCGTGGCCCGACTGGCCGATTCGTCGAAAACTCGGGTCGGTGAATTCGCCATCGCCATCGGCGCGCCGTTTGAACTCGATTACAGCGTCACGTTCGGCCACGTCAGTGCCAAAGGTCGCAAGGTTTTGTCCGACCGCATCATGATGGATCAGGATTTCATCCAGACCGACGCCAGCATCAACCCGGGCAACAGCGGCGGACCACTCGTGAACATCGAAGGCGAGGTCATGGGCATCAACAGCATGATTCGCGGGATGCAAACCGGAATTGGTTTCGCCGTTCCAATGAACCTGGCGAAAGAGGTTGCAGACAAGCTTATCAGCGAAGGCAAATTCACGCGCGGCTGGCTGGGCGTTTACATCGAAACTTTGCGCGAAAGTCAGGAGTTGAAGGACAGGATCAAAGGCGTGGCGGATGGCGTCGTCATCAAAGCGATCGATGCGCGAGGGCCGGCGGCCAAATCCGCACTCGAACCTGAGGACGTGGTTACGGCCGTCGATGGCAAAGCCGTGTCAACCGCGCAGGATTTGAAGAACGAAATCCGCATCAAGAAAATCGGCCAGTCCGTAAATCTGGATGTGGTTCGCGACGGCCGGAACATCAAGGTCAAGGTGCAGCCTGAGGAATATCCGGAAGATCGATTTGCGGCCAATCGCGGTTCCAAGTCGGGTAATGGCGAGACAGCCAACCGTCTCGGTATCAGCGTCAAATCACTCACGAGCGAAGCCGCCAAAGAATTTGGCGTGGAGAAAATCGAGGGCGTGGTGGTGACCGAAGTTGAAACCGGCAGTCTGGCTGCCAAACACGGAATCAAGCAGGGTGACGTCATCACCAAAGTGGATCGCAAAAAGGTCACCAGCCCCAAGGAATTCCGCGAGGCGATGAAAACGGCGGACGTGAAGAAGGGCGTCACCGTCAGTTTGGTCGGCGAAGAAGGCCGCCGTTTCGAGATTCTCAAGGATAGTGGCGATTAGCCTCCCCGCCATCCGAGAGAGTGCGCCAGGTCTGTTCGACTGGCGCATTTTTGTGTACCGGTTCGCTCACACTCTGTCAACGCGCCAGTTTGCCAGTTGCAGTTTGAATCTCACTCGGTTACTTAACAGCCATGCGATTCATCGGCAGCGTCATCGAAAAACTACAACGTCACCCCAAACGCATCGTTTTTCCGGAAGGCACTGAACCGCGCGTTCTGCAGGCCGCCCGTCAGTTTTATTCGCTGCGGCTCGGCGCGCCGATTCTCCTGGGCGACCGCACGACCATCAAGGAGGCCGCGGAAAAACTGAACGTTTCCCTGGAAGGCCTTCGCATCATCAATCCGGCCGAAAGCGAAGACCTGGATAATTTTGCGCGCCGTTTTGAGAAATTGCGACGCAACAAGGGCCTCAAGGCACAAGAGGCGCGCGAAGCCATGCTCCTACCCAATTACTATGGGGCGATGATGGTAGCGATGCATCAAGTGGATGGATTGGTTTCTGGCACGAACGAATTTACGGGCAGCGTGCTTCGCCCGCTCTTCCAAATTATCAAAGTCGCTCCGCAAGCCACCACCGCGTCCAGTTGCATGGTGATGGAGGTAGAAGACACACGGTTCGGCGAAAAGGGGACTCTGTTCCTGGCGGATTGTGGCGTCATTCCTGAACCAACCGTTGATCAACTCGCGGACATCGCGGTTTCAACAGCGCAACTCGCGAGGCAGTTGCTCGACATCCGGCCGCGGGTTGCCTTGTTGTCCTTTTCCACCAAAGGCAGCGCGACGCATCCGACGATCGGCAAAGTGCAGGCCGCGACCGCACTCGCCCGCCAAAAGGCGCAACAAAAAATGCTGGAAGCCGATTTCGATGGCGAACTGCAAGTGGACGCCGCGTTGATTCCGGAAATCGCGGCGCGCAAGCTCCCCGAAAGCCTCGTAGCCGGTCGCGCGAACATCCTCATCTTCCCCGACCTGAATTCCGGCAACATCGCCAGCAAGCTCGTGCAACACGTCGCCCGGGCCAACGCCTACGGCCAGATTCTGCTGGGGTTGGACCGGCCGGCGGCCGACGTTTCGCGCGGCTCCAACGCCCACGATATCCTCGGCGTGGCGGCGATTGTCGGTTTGCAGGCCATCGACTACAACAAGCTCTATCCCCATGCCGGCCAGAATCTGCCGGGCGAGAACTCATGAATGACGTGAAGGCACTCGCCCATTGTTATCCTCTTTTGGTTTTTAATTTGTGATGCAATGAACTCCGTCACCCCGCGCGTCTTCATTGCCGCCACTCGCCAGAACGACGGCAAGACCACCACCTCAATCGGTCTTTTGGCCGCGATGCAAAAGGTTTATCCGCGGATCGGCTATATCAAACCGGTTGGCCAGCGGTTCGTCGAAATCGACGAACAGAAAATTGATGAAGACTCGGTGCTGATGGACAGGGTCTTCCGTCTCAACTGCCCGTTGGTGGACATGAGCCCTATTGCCGTCGAGCCGGATTTCACCCGCAAATATCTCGAATCCGCCAATTATGATGTGCTGGTGAAAAGAATTCAGAAAGCCTTCGACCGCGTCGCCTGGGAAAAAGATTTCGTGCTCTGCGAAGGCTCCGGCCACGCCGGAGTTGGATCGGTGTTTGACTTGTCCAATGCGCGCGTCGCCAAAATTCTGGGGGCGAAAGTCATCATTGTTTCGCAAGGTGGCATCGGCAAACCAATTGACGAAGTCTGCCTTAACCAGGCGCTCTTCGAGAAGGAAGGCGTCGAAATCATCGGCGTCATTTGCAACAAGGTTTTGCCCAACAAAGTGGATTCAGTCGGCGACTTCGTCCGACGCGGTTTGAAACGCAAGGGACTGGAGTTGCTCGGCGTTATCCCGCATCAACGGATCCTGTGCAGCCCCACGCTCGACCTGATCCTCGAAGAATTGCACGCGGAAATGCTGAATGATTCCGATCAGCTTCATAATCTCGTGGACGATGTCGTGGTCGGCGCGATGGGAGTTTACAACGCGCTGCGTTTCTTCAAGCGCGGCGTGTTACTCATCACTCCTGGAGATCGCGAGGACATCATGCTGGCGGTCGCCACCAACCTCATCAACCAAAGCGACGAAAAGATGGCCGGCGTGGTGTTGACCGGCAATCTCCGTCCCGGGCACAGCGTTCTTAAAGCCATTCGCGAAATGCCCTTCCCCGTGCTGTTGGCGAAGGAGGACAGTTACGAAGTTGCGTCGAAAGTTCACGACCTCACCGTGAAGACACGACCGGGCGATTCCGAAAAAATCTCACTGATTCGCGATATCGTTGCGCAAAACGTGGACGTGGATCGAATCCTGAGCGCGCTCTAGCTCCTATACGAAAGAAACTGTGACTCTGCCATGTCGATCCTTGCTTCCCTAAATCCTTCACTCAAGACGCTCCCGGTGTACCAACCGGGCCGGCCCATTGAAGAGGTCGCTCGCGAGTTGGGGCTGCCAGCCGCCGACATTATCAAACTGGCTTCCAACGAAAATCCTCTTGGACCATCTCCTCTGGCGCTGGCGGCAATGCAAAAGGCGCTGACCCAAATCAATCTCTATCCGGACGGCAATGCTTTTTACCTGAAGCAAAAACTGGCGGCCAAGCTGGCAGTCGAGCCGAAGAATCTCATCCTCGGCACAGGTTCAAACGAGATCATCGAGTTCATCGGTCACGCGTTGATGAAACCGGGCGTGGACGTGATCGTCTCGCAATATTGTTTTGCGGTTTATCCCATCGTCACCTTCCTCTTTGGCGCAAATTTGATTACTGTTCCCGCTCGCGACTACGGTCACGACTTGCGCGCCATGCAAGCGGCCATCACACCGCGGACCAGGGTCATCTTTGTGGCGAATCCGAACAACCCCACCGGCACCCTCGCACCCTCGGACGAGATCATGAGCTTCATCAACGAAGTGCCGGAGGATGTTCTGGTGGTGCTGGACGAAGCGTATATTGATTTCCTGGAAGAACCCTTGGATTTGTTGCCGATGATTCGGGGAGGTAAAAAGCCGAATCTGATTCTGATGCGGACTTTCTCCAAGATTTACGGGCTGGCCGGACTGCGGATTGGTTACGGCATCGGTCATCCGGAATTGATGGCCGCGCTCGAAAAAATCCGTCAGCCGTTCAACCTTAATTCGCTCGCGCAAGCCGCCGCGATTGCGGCCCTTGATGATACCCAGCATCTGCGCGCAACGCGGCTCAACAACCAGACCGGACTCAAATTCTTCGAGAAGGCGTTTCAGGAAATGAAACTCGAATCTGTGCCGTCGGCTGCCAACTTCATTCTCGTGCGCGTGGGCGACGGCCAACGAGTTTTCAATGAATTGCAGCAGCAGGGTGTGATTGTCCGTCCGATGGGCGGCTATCAACTGCCAGAGTGGGTTCGCATTTCCATCGGCACGGCTGAGGAAAACGTCCGTTGCCTGGCGGCATTGAATAGGGCCTTAAAATCAAACTGAAACCGCCCGCACTGCCAGAGCGACGCCGTAAATCCATTGACCGCTCCCGAAGAAGGATTACTCTAAAATCATGTTGAAGGAAACCTATCGTTACATTACTGCGAAACCGGGTGTGCGTTCCGGACACGCAATTGTCGAAGGCACGCGGATTGGCGTTCATGACGTCGTTGGACTTCTCCAGAATGGAGAGACCGTGGACAGCATTGTTGTGAATTGTTTCCCCGATTTGACCAAGGCGCAGGTCTATGAATGTCTCGCTTACTACGAGGATCATCGGGGGGAGATTGATTTGTTAGTGGCCAGACAGATGGCGTCGCCGGATGTATGAACTTCCTGCTCGATCATGACACACCCGACAACATAGTTTATTCCCTCCAGAAACTCGGTCATCAAATAGAGCTCCTGCGTGATGCGCTCCCAGTGGACGCCAGCGACGCCGAGGTTTTCGCTCACGCGCAAGAGGAAGGAAGGAAGGATCGTCATTACATGCAATCGCGATGATTATCTCGCGTTGGCGAAATCTCGACCGCATTGCGGACTCATCATTTTGATCCGGAGAAAAAGCCGCGTGGCTGAACGCACTGCCTTGATCCGCTTCCTCGACAAAGCAGGCGAGACCGGCATCTCCAATAACATCAATTTCGCTTGAATTTATCCGCGCTACCAGCGCTCAACTCATAAACGCCGTCCGGCAGCGAAGCTCAACTCCAATCGCTATCCGCCGCTGAATTATTGGATTGAAATACACCGAGAACTGAATACTTATTCTGGCGACGGTAAACATTTATCAGTAAACCAACGTGAAACCAACTGATCTGCGAGGCATCCTGCAATACATCCCGCGCTTCCGCGAAAAGACGTTCATCATCAGCGTCGATGGCGCCATTGTCACCGACGAAAACTTCGCCAACATCCTGCTCGATGTGGCGGTGCTACGCTCGTTGAACATCCGCGTCGTGCTGGTCCACGGCGCTTCCGCCCAGATCAAGTCGCTCGCCGAGCAGCAAAAGATCACACCCTCCGACCTGGACGGCAGCGGCGTTACTGACGCGGAAACGTTGAAACTGGCGTTGACCGCCGCGAATCGTTTGACACACGAGTTACTTGAAGGTCTCTCGGCCAACGATCTGCGCGCGGCCTGCACCAACGCCATCATCGCTCACCCGATGGGGATTCTTCAGGGTGTTGATCATTTGTTCACCGGCAAGGTCGAGCGCGTTGACGTTGAATTGCTTCAAACGCTGTTGGCGCAGGGAATTATTCCCATCGTCCCGCCTCTGGGATTTGATGGGGACGGGAAGACTTACCGAGTGAATTCAGACAGTGTGGCGGTCGCCGTCGCGGATGCCTTGAAAGCCACCAAGTTGATTTTCATCACGACCCAGGACGGCATTCTCTATCAAGGCCAGCTCATCCGGCAGATGTTGGTGGCCGACTTGAATGAACTGCTCAAGAAAAATCATTTTGCACCGGAGATGGTTTCCAAAGCGCGGCATGCCGCCGCCGCGTGCAATCTCGGCATTCAACGGGTCCATATCATCAATGGACGCGTGGATGAAGGGCTGCTCGCGGAGGTTTTTTCCAACGAAGGCATCGGCACGCTGATCTACGCCAACGAATATCAACAGATTCGCCGAGCGTTGAAGAAAGACATACGCAGCATTTTGCTGCTGACGAAAAATTCGGTCGCTACCGACGAATTAGTGAAGCGCACCCGCGCCGCCCTCGAGAAACAATTGAACGATTACTACATTTTTGAAATCGACAAGAATCCCGTCGCCTGCGTCGCGCTGCACATTTATCCCGAACAAAACAAGGGCGAATTGGCCTACCTTTACGTCAACCCTTCGCACGAGAATCAAGGTATTGGTCGCAAACTGATTCAGTTTGTCGAGAACAAGGCGCGGGAGAGCGGCTTGAGCGAACTGCTCACGCTTTCCACCCAGGCGTTCACCTATTTTCAATCGAAGGGAGGATTCATTGAAGGCACACCGGAAGATTTGCCAGCGGCCCGGCGCGAGAAGTACGAGCAGAGCGGAAGAAAATCCAAAGTACTGCTGAAAAAACTGAAAATCTGATTGTGCCAAGCGATGCTTTGCAGGTTGATTATTACGCCAAACGGGTTCGGGAGTACGAAAGAATCTACGACAAACCCGAACGGCAGCCCGATCTGGAAGCTTTGCGGAATCTCACACGACAGACTGTGCGCGGGCACGATGTGCTTGAAGTCGTTTGCGGAACTGGCTACTGGACCCGGGTAGCCGCAAGCACTGCCGTATCAATCGTGGCCACGGACATCAACGAGGAGGTGCTTGCGCTTGCCCGCACGAAAGATTACTTCGACTGCAAGGTTTCGTTTCAGAACCTTGACGCCTTTCAGCTCTCTCAACTCACCAACAGCCGGTTCACAGCGGGAATGGCATTTGCGTGGTGGTCGCATCTGCGAAAGGCGGACATCAGAAACTTTCTCGAACAGTTTCACGCCACTTTGGCTCCTGGAGCATTGGCGATCTTCATGGACAACCGGTTTGTTTCCGGGAGCAGCACGCCCATCAGCCGAACGGATCGCGACGGCAATACTTATCAATGTCGGCGGCTGACGGACGGCACTGAATACGAAGTGCTCAAGAATTTTCCGAATGAGAAAGAAGTGCGAACGGCTTTGACCGGTCTGGCGTGCGAAGTTCGCTGGGTCGAGCTGCAATATTATTGGTTTTTAACCTATCGGACGAAACCATGAATGCCCCGCCGGAATTCTTACAGGCGTGCAAACGGAACGGCATTGTTTCGACCCGCTTCATACTGGTTGTGAGTGTCGCAAAACAAACTGTTTCATTCTTCGACAAATTCTGTGGCTTGTCCCTCCTTCCGCGAGCAACCAAGTACAAACTCCTAAAGTCATTCCCCTGCTCCACCTCGCGTTTTGGCATCGGCCAGGTTGCTGATACAAATTGCACACCACTGGGTCTGCATCGCGTCGCGGAGAAAATCGGCGGCGGCTGGCCGGTCGGCACCGTTTTTCGCAGCCGCAAAGCCGTCGGATTCACCTGGCGCGGATTGCCGCTGGCGAAGATCACCAATCGGATTTTGTGGTTGGAGGGTTTGGAGACTGGGTTTAATCGCGGCGGCAATGTGGATTCACACTCCCGGTATATTTACATCCACGGCACCGGTGAAGAGCCAACCCTGGGCCGGCCCGCTTCCCACGGTTGCATTCATCTGGCTGCACAAGATTTGCTGCCGTTGTTCGACAAGATGCCAGTTGGCACGCTGGTTTGGATCACGCGCTGAAATCGTTTTCGATCGGCAGATGTTGGGAGACTCAGCATTCTGGTCATGTTGTGCACGGCCAATCGCCAGGGAATCAGCTTGAATAAACCCGGTTAAATGCCAACCTCGTTGTGCATTGTTGGCGTAAAGCATGAACACACAGATCTCTCTCCTTTCCACGTTCATGCAGTTCTGCCTTCTCAAATCTGGTCAGCACTCTTCACTCAGGTGGCCGCGTGCCGACTTGTTGAAGCGCGCGATCTGGCTGGCACTCGCTGGGACGATGATGTTGATGCGAACAGCAGTTGCGCAACCCAACGACAACTTTGGAAGCGCGACTTTGATTGCGGGCAGTTCCGGCGCGGCTTCTGTCTCAAACACGAACGCCACCAAGGAAGTTGGTGAGCCGCATCACGCTGGCAATGCAGGCGGGCACTCCGTCTGGTTTCGGTGGGACGCGACTAATGCCACGCCCGTGACGTTTGAAACCATCGGTAGCAGCTTTGATACGCTGCTGGCGATTTATACCGGCTCGACCGTCAGCAACCTCACGGAGGTCGTCAGCAACAACGACATTTTCGGTACCAATCGATGGAGTCGCGCGAAATTCACGCCGGTGTCCGGCACGACATATTGGATCGCGGTCGATGGTTACAATGGCGACAGCGGAAACGTTTATCTCCACTGGGTGCAACGCGCCGGTGTGCCGGACATGCTCGTTTGGGGACCTTCGCTCAATCCAGTCATCAGCATCGAAACTTTCTCCACGTCGTCGTGCGCGGTGGTCGAGGGGTTGATCCAGCCCGGTACGCGCAAATTGATCAGGTTCGCAACCGAATCCAGAAACTACGGCAGCGCCGATCTCGTGCTCGGCAATCCCACCGGCAACCCGCTTTTCGAATACAGCGCCTGTCACGGTCATTACCATTTCCATGATTACGTGGCGCACCGCTTGAAAAGCGACAGTACCGTCGTCGCCGTCGGTTTGAAGGTCGGGCACTGCCTGCTCGATTCGATTCGCTGGGACACGAACGCAAATGGAAGCGCCATTTACAACTGTGGCAATCAAGGTATTCAGAAAGGTTGGGGCGACATTTACCGGTCTTCGCTCGACGGGCAATGGGTGGACATCACAGGCGTGCCCGCAGGAGATTATACTTTGGAACTCGAAATCAACCCCGATCGCATTCTGGACGAGTCCAACTACAGCAACAACGTGACGCAGGTCCCTTTCACGATCCCGGACACGACGAAGCCCCAACTGGCTTCCCTCTCGCCGACCAACGGCGCCACCGGCGTTTCTCCCGCTAACACGACGACGGCCATCATCGTGGACGGAACAAGCCAGGTGGCGACGAACACGGTGCAATTATTTTATGACGATATCCTCGTCGTGCCGCTGATCACGCAAAATGCCGGCTGGACCACCATCGCTTACACCCGCGCTGGTCTCCTCGACCCGTTGTCCGCGCACACGACCAAATTGATCTTTGCCGATAATGGCAGCACCCCGACATATCAAACCAACATCGCCACGTTCACCATCGGGGGGTGGTTGAACAAGTATCTGCCACCTCCGCTTTATCTGGAAACGTTCGACTTCGTGGCGGAAGGCGCATTGCCCGCGGGCTGGTCGGTCACAAATCACACGGACACTGACGTCGCAGGATATAACCTGGCCAGCGATCATTCGGACGCCTACAAGGATTGGGTCGTCATCACCCTCGCCAGATTGGTGACGCAGTTTCCTGCCGACCGGCGCATTCCGGGTGCGCTCAATGTTGTGAATGGCCAGGTGCTTGACGGCCTCATCCACACTAATTTCATCTACGCCGCGTCCGATCCGCGCACCAACAGCCAGATTCAATACCTCTTCTCGCCGGATTTTAATCTGACCGGCCAATCCGATATCTGGATTTCGTATCACAGCATTTACACGCAGAACCAGGATAGCATTGGCGCCTTGGAATATTCTATCGACGGCGGCACCACCTGGCTGCCCGTCGTTTACATGCTCGACGGGCCGGACGTCATCTTGAATACAAATGGGACCGTCAACGCCGTCAAAACCCTCACGAACGTTTACTCCGATGTCGCGGTTTATTTTGACCCGAGTCCTGGCCAGAACGTAGGCGGGAACTACGGCGCTTTCATCGCTGCTCCGATTGCCCAGGCGCTCGCTCCGTTCATCAGTTCCCGCGTGAATGACGATCAGGCGGAATCCAAGCGCGTCGAATTATTCCGGTTGGCCGCCGCAGACAATCAACCCAAGGTCCGATTTCGCTTCGCGCAGGCTGGTACCGACAGTTGGTATTGGGGCATCGACGACTTCGGAATTTACAGTATCACCGACCAGTCACCCCGGATCACGGGCATCGCCAGATCGGGAAATGACATCAGCATTTCCTGGAACGGGGAAATCGTCAGCCGTCTGCAAAAGGCGACGAGTTTGTCAAACCCGCTTTGGCAAAATGTGCCAGGCACCCTTGGCTTAAGCAATTTTAGTGAACCCATTGGTCTGGGCGAAACCTACTATCGCCTCCTCAAGCAGTAATGGGCAGGCATTTCGCCCTTTTAACTTTCGAGTTTTGGCTTATTTTCCTGCCATGACGTTGACCGAGCAAATGACGGAATTGGCCAGGCAGGCCAAAGCCGCGTCGCGTGAACTGGCCCGGCTGACCACGGCGGAGAAGAACTCCTGCCTGCTGGCGATGGCCGACGCCTTGGAGAAAAACCGTCAATCAATCAAAGACGCGAATGCGAAAGACATGGACTTCGGCGCGCAAAGCGGCCTTTCCTCCGCCATGCTCGACCGCCTCAAGCTTGATGACAAACGCGTCGCCGGCATGGCCAAGAGTCTCCGCGAGGTTGCGGCATTACCTGATCCCGTTGGAAGAATTCTCGATGAACGCGTCCGCCCCAATGGTCTCAAACTCCAAAAAGTCACCACGCCCATCGGGGTTGTCGTCATCATCTACGAATCACGACCCAACGTGACAGCAGATGCCGCAAGCCTATGTTTCAAGTCTGGCAATGCGACGATTCTGCGCGGCGGCAAGGAAGCAATTCACTCCAATCAGGGCATCGCTAATCTCATGATTGCCGCCGGCAAACAAACGCTCGCAGAATTCCCGGCGCACGCCATTCAGGTCGTTCCGACGACTGATCGTGAAGCGATCAAAGAATTGCTTTCGCTCACCCAATACGTGGACTTGTGCATGCCGCGCGGCGGGGAGAGTTTGATCCGCGCCGTCGCTGAATGCTCGAAAGTCCCCGTCATCAAACATTACAAGGGCGTCTGCCATGTCTATGTTGACCGCGACGCTGATTTGAAAATGGCCGAGGAAATCGTGATGAACGCGAAAGTGCAGCGCCCTGCGGTTTGCAACGCGATGGAGACTCTGTTAGTCGATGAAGTCATCGCGCAAACGTTTCTGCCTGCCATCACTCGCAAGCTGGCAGAGAAAAATGTTGAGCTTCGTATCGATGACGCGACGCAGAGAGTTTTGAACTCTCAACTCTCAACTCTCAACTCTCAACCCCGTATCAAGCCTGCCACTGAGCAAGACTGGTTCACCGAATACAACGATTACATCCTCAACGTGCGAGTCGTGGATGGCGTAGATCAGGCCATTGAGCACATCACCCACTACGGTTCGGCGCACTCCGACAGCATCGTCACCCGCAACGAATCGCGCGCGAAACAATTTCTCGCTGAAGTCGATTCAGCCACGGTCTATTGGAACGCTTCGACGCGCTTCACCGACGGCGGCGAGTTCGGTATGGGTGCTGAGATTGGCATAAGCACAGACAAGATCGGTGCGCGCGGTCCAATGGGACTGGAAGAGCTGACCAGCTATAAATGGATCGGTATCGGCAACGGCCAAATCCGAACTTAAGAAGGAGCCGGCAAAAGGAGGCTCTTACTAAACTCAAAATGATTTCCAAAGATTCAATCGGTATTACGTCAGTTGAACCGCTCGAAAATGATCGAGCCAGCGCGTGCGCGGATTTCGTTCGCCGCCAGATGCCCGAAACCGGCCTGTTCGCCGGCCACGAGTGGCGCATCTCCCCTGCCCCGTTTCCGCGCGGCGAGGAACTGGCGAAGGACATCGAAACCCGCGAGCGCATGCGTCCGCAATTTTGAGTGCTTGCATCATCGACAGACTGAATCTACGCTAAGACCATGATCGTCATCCGGTTTTCAGATGCCAAAACCAAAAAAAGGGCCATTGGCTTTCTGGTCGGTCGTTTCCCTGGCAAAACCTGGGCAACGGGTGAAGTCGCAGTTCCAAATGAGGCTTTGGCGGAGCTGGCCGCGGAGGGTTTTCAATTCAAGGTAGAAGGACCGGCCACCTATGAGCGTCTGGTGTCGCTTCGAGATATTGCTGCCGCTGCGGTTTAATGACGGCAGCGTCGTTCCGCGCAAACTTATCGCGGAGACGATCGGCGAACTGGAAAACCAATTCGGCGCTGCAACTTGGGAAACCCAGGTCTTGCATGGCAGTTGGCGGCATGAAGGAATGACCTACCATGACGAATTGGTGAGAAATTTTGTGGATACCGAGGGCAACCGCTCCAACCGCGCGTTCTTCAAGCAATACAAAGGCAAGCTGAAGACTCGCTTTCGACAAATTGACATTTGGCTGACCGTTCATCCCATTGAAACGATTTGATTTCCGTGACCGCTGACTCCTCCGGCATCTCTGCCAATCATGGCCGTCTCATCCGCGATTCGTTGCCGCCGAGCGGTCTGTTCGCCGGCCACGAGTGGCGTATCTCCCCTGCCCCATTTTCACTCGGACCGGAACTGGCGAAGGATTTACAGACGCTCGGCCGTGTCTTGTTGCAATTCAATCGTGCGGTGAATCTGCTCTATCGTCACAGTGTCGAGGGCAAACAACCCGGCTGGATTGCAACCCTGCTCGATCAGGGCAAACCCAGCGAACTGATAGCTTTGCAACGCTCCGCGGCAATGAGAAATGAACTGCCGCGTGTCATCCGTCCCGATCTGCTGATCACCGATACCGGCGTCAGCGTCACTGAACTGGACAGTGTGCCGGGCGGCATTGGACTCACGGCGTGGCTGAATCAGACGTATTCCAAATCCGAAATCCGAAATCCGAAATCCGAGACCCTAGGCGGCCCGGATGGAATGTTGAAAGGCTTTGCGAGCATCTTTGGCGACGCGCCCAAGGTCCACATTATCGTTTCCGAGGAAGCCGCGACGTATCGGCCCGAAATGGAATGGCTGGCTGGACAGCTTGGCAATTCAAAATTCAAAATTCAAAATTCACAGTTCACGGATTTTTCAACCGGCGACGCGGTGTATCGCTTCTTTGAACTTTTCGACCTGCAGAATGTTCCGAGTTCCACAAAGCTTTTTGAACTGGCGGAACAGAAAAGAATCCGGCTTACGCCGCCACCCAAACCGCTGTTTGAAGAAAAGATGTTGTTCGCCTTGTTGTGGAATCGAAACCTGCGCGGCTTTTGGCGGCAGGAGTTGGGCGAGGGTTTCTTCAACCGACTCCTCCGACTGGTTCCCTACACGTGGATTGTTGATCCCGCTCCCCTGCCCCCGCACGCCGCCATCCCGGAACTCAACCTCACTGACTGGCAGCAACTCAAAACCCTTTCGCAACGGGAACGGGAATTGATTCTGAAGGTGTCCGGTTTTTCCGCGCACGCCTGGGGCGCGCGCGGCGTTTATCTGGGCAACGACCTCTCGCAGGCTGAATGGGCGGCCGCTGTGGACCGGGCGCTCGAACATTTCGACCATTCGCCGTATATCCTGCAACGCTACCACAAGCCAAAACTCGTCGATGCCCAGTGGTATGATTTCAACCAGACGCAATTGATCCCTATGCAAGGACGCGCGCGACTTTGTCCCTACTACTTTGTCTCCGGTGACGGCGACGCGGCACGGGCCACCCTGGGCGGCGTGCTGGCGACCATCTGCCCGGCGGACAAAAAGATCATCCACGGCATGACGGAAGCGATTTTTGCGCCTTGTTCGAATTAGAGCGTTTGAATACTCCAACGGGCGGTTGCGGTCGGCCTCCACGCCTGCCGTAAAGTCGGGGCATCTCGCCGGCCGGACATCAAGCGCGGAGCTCACATCGCGCTTGGCCGTCTCCTGCGTCTTCCAGAATTCAAACCTTCATCCGGACGGCAGGATGCTGCCCAATACGTCAGGCGGGACGCTCGACGTCACGAGGATGTGGGCGAGGATGGGACGGAAACGAAATGGCTTAACGAGGCGAGCCAAAAAATGTCCATTAAAAGACAATCTACGCGGAGCACTGCATGGTTTGTGCGATAAGCTGCCGGCGTGCATAAAGAAACTCTAGTGGGGTTCATCAAACTCTCCGGCACTTCGCTGTTGGAGTTCGAGCAAACCGCCCCCCAACTGAAGCCAGGTACGGCTGAGGTGGCGCTCTCCGCTCTGCTGCCGCGATGGATCGTGCCGGTGGAGAGCAGCGATGCGGCGATCGTAACCGCCGTTTGGAGTTTCAGTCCCCTGGAAAACGCCTTGCCGTCGGCATCAGTATGACTGAGACAACACCATCGCTTCCGCCAGTTCAGCCGCCCACGCGCAAGTCGCCGGCTGCAGCGCTGTTTGACCTGCTGGCATCCGTGAAGTTCGCTGTGGCCGTGGTGATCGTGATTGCCATCGTTTGCGGGGTGGCCACCTTCCTGCCGCAAGGGACCGAGGCAGCAGCTTACCTGCAGAAGAATCCGTCTGCCGCGGCGCGGATGCAATGGCTGTCAAGACTGGGTTTGACGCACGTCTTTTATTCCTGGTGGTTCATCGCCTTATTGTGCCTCCTGGCATCATCGGTCGCCGTCTGCAGCACTCGCAGATTCGCCACGGTGCGGCGAACGAACGGATTCGCGCAACGCCGGGCGCTCGGCTCAATGCTCACTCACATCAGCATCCTGCTCATTCTCGCGGGTGGCGTGATTCGCGGAGTCTGGGGTGAAAAAGGTTACCTGGCTCTGCGTGAAGGTGAAACGGCCGCGCAATTTGAGATTGAAAAAGGATTTCACATACTGCCGTTCGCCGTCACGTTGGCAAACTTCGAAATCGAAACCGATCAGCCACGGGTCGCAATTGCTTCACGCGACTCGAGACATCCAGCGTTGGATGACGGCGGCCAGCTTGTCGTGGAATGGCCGGAGCGCAAGTTGGCCGTGAGCGTTCCAACGCAACTCAATGTTGAGCATGCGGTGGCTCCGCCCGACGAGCCGGCAACGCCGAACAACACCTTTCGCGTCACCGTTCTCAAATATATTCCCGACTTCGCCAGCGACACCGCCACCCGCGAGGTGACCAGTCGCTCCACTGAAGCGAACAACCCGGCGATTCTCGTGGCGGTGAATGGACCGGGTTATCAAAACCACGCGTGGGTGTTCGCTAAGTTTCCGGATTTCACGATGCACACGCAGGGTGACAACAAACCCAGCCCACTGCGTTTGGTTTATTTGGCTAAGGCCACAGCCGCACCACGTCTACCGCAAGGAGCGGTCAAGAATTTTAAGAGCACGCTGAACTTGATCGAAAATGGAAAGAATTCTCAAACCAGAACGGTGGCGGTCAACCAGCCGCTGAAATTCAAGGGCTACAGCTTTTATCAGACCGGTTACAACCCGCAGGATTTATCGTGGTCGTCGTTTCAGGTGGTGCGTGATCCGGGCGTGCCCGTGGTGTATGCGGGGTTCGTGTTCCTGATCAGCGGCCTGTTCATCGTCTTCTATCTCAACCCATGGATCGAAGCGAGGAGGACTGCATGAAGATCTTTGTCGCGGGCATAAGTTACAAAACCGCGCCGGTCGAATTACGCGAGCAACTGGCAGTGACGCCCTCCCGGCTGCGCTGCGCCGGCTGTCGTTTGAAAATCGGCGGCGCGCTGACCGAGACGGTCGTGCTTTCAACTTGCAACCGGGTGGAAATCTACGGCGTCAGCGAGAAAGTCAACGGCAACATTGCGCCGCTCTTCCGTCATCTGGCGGCGCGCGAACTCGATGTCGTTCCCTATCTCTATGTGCGCGAGGGCGCGGATGCCATCCGCCACTTGTTCTCAGTTTCCAGTGGCATGGATTCGATGGTGCTCGGTGAAACGGAGATCACCGGTCAGGTCAAGAATGCCTACCAAACCGCGCACGAAGCGAAGCTCACCGGACGCGTGATGAACCGCCTGTTCCAAAAGGCGCTGCAAACGGCCAAGGAAATTCGCTCGCGCACCAGCATCGGCCGCGGGGCAACTTCGGTGGGCAGCGTTGCGGTGGAATTGGCGGAAAAAATCTTCGATCGGAATCTCTCCGAACGGACAGTGATGATCATCGGCGCAGGCAAGATGGGTGAGGCTTGTGTTCGACACCTGGCCAAGAAGGGCGCGCGTTCAGTGCTGGTGTCGAACCGGTCATTCGAGCGCGCGCAAACTCTGGCGGCGGAATTTGGCGGGCGCGCGATCCCGCTGGACGAAAAACTTCAAGCGTTGGCGGAAGCCGACATTGTCGTGAGTTCCACGGGATGCCCGCAAACGATCTTGAATCGGGAGGACGTCGAGAAAGTGATGCCACTGCGCCGCAATCGACCACTGGTCCTGATTGACATTGCCGTGCCGCGGGACATTGACCCGGACGTGCAGCTTATCCCGAACGTTTATCTCTACAACATCGACGATCTGGACGCCATCGTGCGCGAAAACGTGAAGCATCGCGAAAAGGAATTCGTCCACTGCCGCGCCATCATCGAGAAAGAAACCGCTGCCGTCATGTCAAAGCTTTTACCGGTCTCGCCCCGTGGAGTAGTTGGCACTGGGCGTGGCTCAGGAGCGGGTTGTTTTACTCCACGGGGCGAGAAGGAATTTTATGAACCATGCATTCAACCTGACCCTCATTGGGTATTTTACGGCGCTGCTGCTTGCCGCAGCTAACCTGTTTACCAGAGAGCAGCGCCGGTTCGCGACCGCTGCAACCTGGGTTTTAACCGCGGGCGCAATCGCGCAGACAACGTACCTGGTGCTGCGCTGGGTCGCCGCCGGGCGCGCGCCGTTCAGCAACATGTTCGAGTCGCTGGTGCTGTTCGTCTGGGCAGTGGTCGTGATCTATCTCGCCTTGCAGATGCGTCATAAAATCCCCGTGCTCGGCGCGACCACGGCGTTGCTGGCGGTGCTGACCCTGGCTTACGCGAGCACCTTTGAAATGAAAATCGACCCGCTGATGCCCGCACTCCGAAGCAACTGGCTTACGGTGCATGTGTTCACTTGTTTCCTGGGTTACGGTGGCGTGGCTCTGGCTTTTCTCTCGAGCCTCGTCTATTTGATTGTGACCCGAAACGGCAGCACCGCGCGGCCGCAAATCGCGCAAGCGCTGGAGTTGGTCACGGAGAAAACAATCTCTTTCGGCTTTTTGTTCATCACAGTGGGAATCATTTCCGGCGCCGTCTGGGCCAACTCCGCTTGGGGAACTTATTGGAGCTGGGACCCGAAGGAAACGTGGTCGCTCATCACCTGGTTCATTTACGCCGTGTTTTTGCATTGCCGATTCATGCGCGGTTGGCGTGGTAAACGAGCGGCCTGGATATCAGTCATCGGGTTCGCCTCGATCGTGTTCACCTATTTCGGCGTGAACTACCTGCTCAGCGGCCTCCACAGTTATGCGAATTGACACAACCGTCATAACTGCGTCGAGGGAAGCGCACTTCTCGTTTGAAGCGTCGTCAGAAACCGATGGTTCTTTTGCCCGGAGCGAACCGCGTCTTGGAGGCGATGCGGGAAGAACAATAACAGATCAACGAAGTAACAAGCACGTGTTGGTCTTTGAAAACCACACCGGCTCCAACCGCGCGTTGTGGCCGGGATTCTGCAAACGATGGTCAAGGTATTGCGACCGGATTTGGCGGGAGTGGTACGGCAAAAAATGGTTTGCTTTAAGCAATAGGCGGAGAGACTTGAAATCCATTTATTCTAATGTTCAGCCAATGATGAGCAGGGACAACATTTTAACTAATTAGAAGAAATGCAAACATGTGTGGCTAATTACGAGCAGGATGAACCCTCAAACCCTCAACCGTCCAAGAATATGAAAATAAATACTGCGATCAAAATTGCGCCAACCTGCCTGATGGCAGTTGTGCTGATGGCCGTGGGCGCCGTCACTACTGTGCGCGCGGCGGGACCGGCCCTCCAAGGCCAGGTGACCTTGCGCCCGCTCACTCCCCAAGATGTCAAAGACTACGGGCTGACAAATGCGCAGGGCGCGAGCGGTTTGTCCGCCGTGGGCGTGGGCCAGCCGGCTTATCTCGAAGCCTTGGTGAACGGCAGCAAAACCACAATTGTGACCGCCGGCGTAACCAACGTCTTCCTTAACGGCGTACCCGACGCAGACATCACCAACGTCTCCTGGGTTTTAACTGGTAAACCGGGTGGGTCTGCGGCAGCGCTCACCGCCAGCCCACTTGGCACCAACGTGCCGACCTACAGGATGGCAGATCGTTTCAACAGTTCAGGCGCTTCCGTGTATAAAGTGGCTGGACGCACGCTGCTTCTCCCCGACGTCGCGGGGCAATACACCGTGACCGTCACCATCCAGACTGGCAACAGCGGGAGCACAAATCTAACGCAGAATATCACGGCCGGTACGTATATGGGTGTCAACACGTGCGCCCTTTGCCATAGTGGCGGCGTAATCGCGCCTGATAAGTACCATCCCTGGTCGGAAACTCTTCATGCCACATTTTTCACCAAAGCCATTGATGGCCTGAAGAGCGACCATTACAGCAAGAACTGCATCAAGTGTCACACCGTCGGCTATGATGACAACACCAACGCGGTCAACGGTGGGTTTGACGACATTGCTGCGCAGGAGGGATGGACGTTCCCGACCAATCTGGTGGCCGGTAATTGGGCGAGCATGCAGACCAATTATCCGGATGTTGCCAACCTAGCCAATATCCAATGCGAGAACTGCCACGGGCCGGGCAGCGAGCACGCGAAGGCCCTCGGCAATAAGAATGTTTCAAACTGGCCAAGAATCGGACGCAGCTTCATCGCGGGCAATTGCGGCCAGTGCCACGACAGCAAGAACAACCATGTCAAGGTCGCCGAATGGAACAATTCCAAACACGCTGTCGCGACGCGCACCCCTTCCGGCCCAACCCGCGCAGCCTGCGCCCGCTGCCACACCGGCCAAGGCTTTGCTAGTTACACAGACACTTTGGGCACCACCAACGTCTGGACCGGCACCGACATCGCCAACACAGATTACACCGCGATTACTTGCGCGACGTGCCACGATCCGCACGATGTTACCAACCCGCATCAATTGCGCGCCGGCCAAAATATCACGCTCGGAAACGGCGCTTCGGTCACGAATGCCGGCTTGGGTGGCTTCTGCATGAACTGCCATCAGAGCCGCACGGGTTCGGTGACCAACAGCTTGGTAAAATATCCGTTGGGCCAACCCACTTTTGCCGGGGGCTCCAGCAGCTTTGGTCCGCACGACAATCCGGCGGCTGACATGCTCGAGGGGGTCAACGGCTACACTTATGGCAAAGCCATTCCCAGTGCCGCCCACCGCTATGCGGTCACCAACACTTGCGTCGGCTGCCACATGCAAACCGTGGCCTCGACCGATCCGGCCTTCCTGCAAGCGGGTGGCCATACCTTCAGCATGACCTACGAGGTCCTCACCGGCGGTGTGACGAACACCTTGGATAAGGTGGACGTGTGCGTCAAATGCCACGGTCCGATCACCTCGTTCGATATGGTGCGGCAGGATTACAATAACGACGGCGTCATCGAGGGCGTCCAGACCGAAGTTCAGAAACTGCTCAACAAACTCTCCACGCTGTTGCCGAGTTCGACTTACCGGGCGGATGGGAATTACGTCGCGGATGGCCTGGTAAAGAGTCCATCGGTCAAAACAAACTGGCCGGCGAAATTCCTGCAAGCCGCTTGGAACTTCCAGTTCGTCAACAATGACTTGAGCAAGGGCGTCCACAACGCGCCCTACGCCACCGGTCTGCTCATGGCCTCCATTGGCGATCTGACGGGCGACGCCAACAATGACGGTTTGGCCGATTGGTGGCAGATCCAATACTTTGGCTCGACTACCAACTCGCTTGCCTCGCCCTATGCCGTTGCGTCTTCCGACGGCCTGCCCAACTGGCTGAAATATAACCTGGGCCTGAATCCGTTGATACCCGGTGCCACCATTCCCGGTGGGTTTGTCTGGGGACCGAGCCTGACAAATCCGCAAGGCACCAACACCGTCGAAATCTACACGGCCGCTGAAGTGACGTTTAACACGGTGGTAGGCACGACCTACCAGATTCAGTCCATTGCGTCACTAGGCGACACCTGGCAAAACGTGGGCGGCTCGATCGCAGGCACCGGTGGGTCGATCAGCTATGTGACCCCGACGCGGCAAGTTCCGCAGCAGTTCTTCCGCGTGGTGCACACACCGTAGTCTGCGTGTGAGCTAGAAACTTGATTGCCAAGTTCAGTCAACCCCTCCGCGATTGCGCGGAGGGGTTTTTGTTTGGTGTGAAGGATCAACTGGATGCTCGCGATCAGAAGGATGGATGGGGCGATTCCCAAGAAACGATCTGGATAGGAATACGCAAGACCCGTTCCCGACCTACGTCCACCGTCTCCCGATCGGATCGGGAGGAGGAAGGGTGCGGGGCTATCCGGAATAATGTTGGCAAACAGTTTCGTGCGCCGGTTCAGTGGGTCGATGTCAACGGCCCGCTTCCTTGAGTTGCCGGAACGCCTCGATTTGAGCCGCGGACCTGGCCGCAATCTGCTTGAGCTTTGCCGTTTGCTCGGACTGAACCTGCTGAAGGTGTTTCAGTGCGGCTTGTCGCTCGGCTTCCGAGCCACCGTTCTGCGCCTGGCTGAGGCGCTCTTGGGCCTCCTTGACCTGAATCTCCATGGCTGCCACCGCCGACTTGAAATCATTCACCGACGCCGTACGGAGAATCCGAGTCCCTTCCTCCAGCGACACGGCAGCGAAATTGGGGATTGTCCGCTTGACCTCCTCGATGGCGGCGGCATCGGTTGGAGGCGTGTTCGCGGGAGGTGGCGCCGCTTGTTTCGCTCTGGCGACGTGTTCAATGGCGCGGGTCAAATCGAATTCGAGAGCTTGTTCCCACTCCGGGGCCAGTTCGGGTAGCGATTCCTTTCGACCCTCCTGGGCGACGGCGAGTCCAAAGTAACAAGCGTCACCTTTGTCCAGGTTAAAAGGTTTAAAGCCATCCGCCGCAGCCGCTACTGCGGCTGCACTGATCTCCGACCGGGAGTTATAGCGGATCACGTCAAGCTTGCCGTCAGCCTCTCGCTCGTACGCGAACAGCAATTGATCCAGCCTTCCCGCGAAAGCCTGCACGGCAGCAGATACGCTCGCGGGATCCAGCAAAGCGTAGAACCGGATTTCGACGGGAGATTCCAATCGCTTCAGAACGCTCTTGGTACTGTAGGACAGCGCAATAGTTTGTTGACCGCCTGCCTCGCCACTGGCGTCCGCAGCGTCCCGTTTTGTGGTGCGATAATAAAACCAAACCGCGCCAACCACCAAACCGATCAAACAGAAAACCAGCACGAGAATAATGATCCTAGCGCTGCCGTGTTCCCTTGCGTGCGCTTCCGGCGTGCAACCCAACGCTTTTGTTGTTGCTTGTGTCATCATCTGCCTTCCATTTTTGTCTAGCCTTCCGGTTCAGTTTGTCACAGTTTAATGGTGCCGACGAGGAAAACTTTGTCCGGCCAACTCGACGCTGCGTTTCCCTTGCTTCGGATAAAGCAAGCAAGGTTGAAATTACGACAATATCGGTATAGCCCTCATGCTATCGCGATGTAGCCTTTGCATTAAATTTATGGTCATCCGAGTCCAGTTCGGAAAGCGCGCCGCTACAGTGCCAGTGCCGTTGACAGACCCCCCGGCTGTCGCGGTAAACCGACGGCTCAGCCGATGCCCGCAATCGGCGCTGGCCAATCAGTTACTTTGTTTGGTTCTCGCGGCAGCGGGTTTGTTAGTGACCAGCCTATCGGCAGGCGCACAAGATGTTCAACATTTGAGCATCATCCAGCCGGGGGGGTTGCCGGGGCTGCCGATCATGACGGGGATTGAACTCGTCACCAACGGCGTGCGTGTAACCTGGGATGGCCCTTCCGGTTATTACCAACTGTTCCAGAAACTGAAGTTGAAAGATGCAACGTGGCAGCCGCTCGACGGGCGCACCAACCTGATTAGAAGCGCCATTGTCGCCAGCACTTCCAGCAATGCTTTCTTCCGGGTCTTGGGCCCATCGCCGAAATACGCCGGCGCGGAGACTTGCACGGAATGCCACGGAGAAGTCCACGACACGGTGATCAATACGCGGCATGCGCGCGCCTTCGAGACGCTCAAACAGGCCCATGAGGACAAGAATTCCAGTTGCCTGCCGTGTCACACTGTGGGTTACCAGTTGCCGAGTGGATTCACCAACGAGATGGCGACTCCGCAGCTTGCCGGCGTTCAATGCGAAAGCTGTCACGGTCCGGCCGCCAACCACGCCGCCAATCCAGACGATCCGGTCACCCGACCGCGCGTCGAACTGGCCGCCACCATGTGCGGTGGATGTCATAATGCGCGTTTTGTTCCTGCTACAGCGGCAGCATCACATCCTCCCTACTACGAAGATTGGAACACCTCGGGCCATCGCGCCGTGTTGGATGAGTTGAAGGAAGATTTTGCGGGCGGCCTTGGCCAATCCGTTTTCATCCCGAGTTGCGGTCGCTGCCACTCCGGGACCGTCCGGGAAACGCTCCTGGAGAATCAACCCCTGCCCGCCGCTCATGAGGCCAGTGCAGTTGGAATTGCCTGCGCCACCTGCCACGAGCCGCACGAGAGCCACGTCTGGACGAACGTGATCGCCGGCATCGTTTACACCAACCAGCTTCGTGAGGCGTTGTCCTCGACCAATGATTTCTTCCTGACAACCTCGGACAATTTCACGAACAAGTACGATCCGAACATCAATCTATGCGCCCAGTGCCACAATCACCGCGGCGCTTCCTGGACAAGTTCCAGCCGCGCCCCGCATCACTCGCCGCAGTATAACATGTTGCTCGGGACGGTGGGCGTGCTGCCAGACGGTGTCAGCGGCGGACCTGCAGCGCATGCCGGAACTGAATTCGTTGAGGATGAGTCGGGCCGGATGTTCCTCGTCACCAACCAATGTGTCACGTGTCACATGCAAAGAAAGGAATTCCAATCCGGTCCACCGCAAGTCGCGGCCGTCAGCGGCCACAAGTTTAATGTGACTTCCTATGACGCCTGCGCTGGTTGCCACGGAAGTGATGCTAATGCCCAGGGGTTGGTTACTCTTGTCAGGGGATTTGTCTCGAGCCAGATCCAGCAGGTGAAGGCCAGACTGGATTATTGGGCGTTGAACAAGGCGCCGGATGTCCTGCGGACCAATTACGGTGTGCTGTCGTGGGAATACAGCGTTCCGGGTGACTTGTCGGTGGGCACCAACAGCCCGCCCGCCAACCTGCAAAGCCTGATTGCAACCAACATTATGAAGGCGCGTTTCAATCTGTATCTCGTGAAGTACGACGGCAGTTACGGCGTTCACAACGGCCCGCATACCTTTAATCTATTGGAGGCCGCCAGCAACTGGGTTGAGCAGGAGTTGAACAAATGATTTGAACGACAACTACAGACTGAATGATCAATCGTAGAATACACGCACTTGGAAAGCTCTCCAAAGAATGGGGACCGGCGATATTAATCATGGCTGGCTCGATGGTGCTGCTCCTCGGAGTGATTTCCTGCCGCACCGTGAACCGCGCCGTGGTAGTGCTACCCAATGTTCCCGGCGCAAAATACATTGGCTCGAAGGAATGCGAGCAGTGCCACGAGGAAATTTACCGGGGGTTTGCCACCGCCGACCACTCGCGGCTGATCGCTCAAGGGCCGAATGCAATCAACGCCGGGTGTGAATCCTGCCACGGGCCGGCCAGTCTGCACTCGGAATCCGGCGGCGAAGTCAAACCGCCCTACAGTTTCACTCCGGGACGGCCCCAGGCGAGCAGTTACGGGGCGCGCCTCGCCGTACCGACTGCGCGCGCGACTGAAACGGTTTGCTTCCAATGCCACGCCGATGTGCGCGGCCAGTTTAATCTCCCCAGTCACCATCCCGTGCCGGAGGGCAAGTTGAGTTGCCGCGACTGTCATTCGCCGCACAAAGGATCCATTCACTTCGGTGGCGGCACCGCAAAACTTTCGGAAAACGAAAGTTGCCTGCGCTGCCATGCCGCCCAAGGTGGTCTCCATGTGTTCGAGCACGAAGCCCTGCGCGAGGGCTGCACCATCTGTCACACCGCCCATGGCTCCGTCAACGCGAAGATGTTGACCGTGCGTGACGCGAACCTCTGCATGAAATGCCATTTTCAACAGGTGAGTGGCGGGAAGATTTTGATCGGCGGCTCCGACCACACGTTGCGGGTTCAACAAGCCACTTGCTGGTCGGCGGGATGTCACGAAGCGGTTCACGGTTCAAGGGTGAGTTCGTCTTTGCGCTTCTAACCACCAACTACAGCCCAATGAAAACGACTACGCTAATCGCCAATATGAGAGTTCGGTGGCTGTGGCCCCCCTTGCTCGTTGCGTGGGTCGTCGTCTCTCGCCTTACCGCTGCGGAAACAAACGCGCCGGCCAAAGCGGCGCCGCCGCTAACCCCACAGGAAATCTTTGAGGGAGGGAAGGAAACGTACAACAATTGGATCGAATTGTCCGCCGGCGGGTTCTTTACCAGCGGCGACAAGGCCCAGTTCCAGCAACGGCACCGAGCTTGGGGTGGACCATTCGGCGGCATCGAGGATTTCCATTACCAAGCCACCGTGGCCACCAACACCACTCTGTCCGTGGATGGACGGGCACTATTCGACAATGACGATTACAAGCTAAAGCTGGACTTGACGCGTGAGAAACTCGGCTACCTGCGGTTCTCCTACAACGAATTCCGCACCTGGTACAACGGCGATGGCGGCTTCGACCCGCCCTCGAACATGTGGTATCCGTTGTCGGGAAATGCCCTGGCGCTGGATCGCGGCGAAATCTCATTCGCAGGTGGACTGACGCTGGAAAAAGTGCCGACGGTGACTTTCAAATACACTCACACGTTTCGCGATGGCGACAAGAGTTCCACCATCTGGGGTACCACCCATCCAGGAGGTGGTCCGGCACGAGGACTCAGTCCGTCATTTTATGATATCAACGAGCACAGCGATATCTTTCAACTCGACGTCGCCCATCGAATCCTGAAAACCGATTTCGGTGTGGGACTGCGTTATGAGTCCGGCAAACTGGACGACGCGCTGAAGATAGATCAATCGCCGGGTGAACCCATCGACCGAAAGATCACGGATCGGACCGGCACCAGCTACGACCTGTTCAATGCCCACGCTTTTACGGAAACCTGGATCAAGAAGAACCTATTCTTCTCTTCGGGTTTCTCCTTCTCAGACCTGGACAATGATTTTTCCGGCAGCCGCATTTATGGTTCGGACTTCGACGTCAGCTACGCGCCCAACGCCGCCAATGGCGCCGGTTACTTCGGCTTGAACGGCGGAGCACGGATGCAGGAATACGTGATGAATCTGAACCTCCTGGCCATCCCGTTGCCGAATTTTTCCAGCGCGTTGTCCTTGCGTGTGCAGAAGGAGGATGTGGATGCGGACGTCCGCGGGTTTGAGACCTTGGGCGACAATCCCGCCACGCCCTTCAGTGGCAACAGCGAGCGCGATCTTATCGATGTGCGGGAACGACTGGATTTGCGTTACACCGGCGTCACGAACTGGGTGTTCTACGGCCGCGGGGAATGGACGCAAGGGGACGGGAATTTGAAGGAGAATGGCGGCTTCGGTCCCGTCAATGGCGTGGGTGTGGCGCCAATCCAACGTGAGACCGAGGATAGCCGTTTCTTCCAGAAATACAGTCTCGGTGCCACCTGGTATGCGGCCCGGCAAATCACTTTGGACGCCGGCGGCTACTACAAGATCAACCATTACGATTACGATCATCTGGTGGATGACACGCCCAACAACAGCCCCAATCGCTACCCGGCCTATCTGGTGATGCAAAACTTCGAGACCTACGACGGCAACCTGCGGCTCACCCTGAGGCCCTGGCAGAACGTAACCATGATCAGCCGCTACGAGTTCCAGTCGTCCACCATCCATACCAAACCGGATTCTACTTCAGGCCTTGGCGAGGTTGAATCCTCGGAGATGACCAGTCACATTTTCGCGCAGAATATCAGTTGGTCACCCTGGTCCCGCTTATACCTCCAGGCCGGTCTCAACTATGTCTTGAGCGAAACAAGAACGCCCGTATCGAAATTCACCCAGGCGATTCTCAACGCCCAGAACAACTATTGGACACTGAACTTTTCTTCCGGGTTGGTCTTGGACGACAAGACCACACTGAACGCCAGCTATTTCTATTACCGGGCAGACAACTACCACGATAATTCGAGTGTCGGTGTACCTTACGGCGCCGGAGCGGAAGAACATGGCATTACCGCGACGCTCATGCGACAGCTTACCAAGAACCTTCGCCTGAATCTGAGGTACGGATACTTCCGTTACAAAGACGAGCCATCCAACGGCAACATGAATTACGACGCACATCTGGTGTTTTCGAGTTTGCAATATCGCTTTTGACCCGGCCGTACTGGGAAAGACAGTTTCGGTTTTCCACTATCCACAATTCGCGCGTTGCTGACGCCAAAATATGGCAAGCAATCGGCAAATTCTGTGGAGCCTCAACCTGCCGGAGCTTCCATTCTTAAACCGGAAGATTATGGAAGGAACAGTGTCATGCAGGAGCGCGGGTAGAGGAGGAGACCTTCTGTTCGCCAACCGCCTTTGCTGCCTGTTCCTTCCGAATACAAAGTGCTCAACCAACAGATACTGAATACGAACAATGAAAAAAACCATGCTACTGACCTTGACGATTCTGGCTGGCGCGCTCATGTGTGCGCGCGGTGCAGAAGTGAAAGAAAACTGGGAGAAGGCTTGCGCCAAGTGCCACGGCCCGGATGGCAAAGGCCAGACCAAAATGGGGCAGAAACTCTCCATTAAGGACCTCACCGATGCGAAAGTGCAGGCCGAACTCAAGGATGACTTGGCCTTCAAGTCGATCAAGGAAGGAATCAAAGACGGCGACAAAACCAGGATGAAACCGGCCGAAGGCATCAACGACGATGACATAAAGGCCCTGGTTGCCTATGTGCGGACTTTCAAGAAATGATCTGAACTGACCGTGACCAACTCACCAGCTCACGAGACAGTGAGCCGGCTCCCGCGCCAACAGGAGAGAAACTGTTCACTGTTGGCGCGGCTTCATTTGGAGCAGCGTTTGCGGAGTTTCAAAGAGAATCGCCCGCGCAATCGTCAGTGAGTCGTCACGCGAATATTGTCCTTGCTCGATCTTCTCAGCCAGCACGCCCGCCAGTTGCTTGCGCACCAGTAGCGCCTTGCCATAACACCACTCCACACAGTAGGCATCCGAAAAGAATCCGATCTGTTTATTCAGCGGCAGCATGTCTAACCGCTCGGCCATCACCTGTCGAATCACGTCCGGAAAGAAGTTGTGCCACCAATAACCCGCGAGGCTGAAGTTTGGTAACTCGCGCGCCAAGGTGCAGAGCGATTGATTCGCGTGGCGGCTGGAAAGAAAACATTGAAAGCGCAATTTTGGATGGCGACCGATGATCGCAGCCAGTTGACTGATGGTCCGTTGCGAAAGCCTGCTGCCCGTTTCGAACGGCAATGGCTCCGCACCCAGACTGAACTGGAAAACAATTTTGTCGCCGTGTTTTTCCAGTTCGGTGAGGAATGCTTCGTTGATGTAAGAGGCATAAACGTCGCGTTCGGCCGGGCCGGCCTGACTGCGTCGCGCCAGCGCAGATGCCATTTCCGCATCGCTCATCATTTCGTAGTCAATGTCCGTGGAAAGGTGCGTGGCGGTGGCGATGATCTGCGAGTAAGGGATGACGCTCACGTAATGTTTCACCGCGGCGCGAACGTCGTCGAGCGAACGAATCATGCGTTCTGTCGGTGGACGCGAGCCCGCGCTGATCGGCGAGGGATTGTTTGGCGTCCGGCCCCAGCAACGTTCCAATTCGTAAAGCGCCGTGTCGAACTCACCCCATTGGCAGCGCGTGAAAAACCCCCATTCGAGCGCATACTGCAAATGGTCGTCATCCTCCCCTGCCCCGCGCCGCGCAATCTCCGTTCCCGTTCGCCGGATGTTCAATCGATCCAGAATGGCGTGATGCCAGGCACGGTCATCCGCCCGCTCACGAATCAAGTCGTCGAGCTTTCGCCAGTTATCAGCGGTGATCGGATCGCGCCAATTGTAAAGGTCGGCGAGAATCAAGCGCACCACCCAGAAAGAACTGGTGTTTCGGATGAGCGGAAGAAAAGGTAGTGCTTCCCGAATCCGCTCATGCGCTTCGGCCTCAGCCGGCCATCGCGGAAACTGCGTCAACCGCGCGCCGCTGGGACAGCCCGCCGCGTAGAGATCGCTCACCACCATGTGATAGAGCAGCACATCGTGTAGTCCGCGCGCGCCCAGCCTGCCGCCGACCAGATGCGTGTGGATGTCAAGCATGGGAATTCCGGCGAGTGCTTCCTCCAATTCGCGCGTCGAGCTTCGGATGTTCATTGTGATTGTTGTTTCAGAAATCTCTTCACCAACGTCAACGTGGGAATGCCGTCTTGGCCGCCGCGCCCAGTTGCTTTCAGCGCCGCTGCGGCTGAAGCAAACCGAATCCGCTCGCTCAACTCCATTCCTCGCGCCAGCGCCATCGCGTAAGCGCCGTGAAACACATCGCCGCAACCAGTCGTGTCTTGCGCTTTGACTTGGAATGCCGGCGCATGTTTGGGAAGTTCACCTGATTGATCCAGATAAAAGCACCCCTTCACTCCGCACGTGACGCTCACGACCCGCCGCCGTTCGTTCCACAATCGCGAAACGGCGACGGCGGGGCTGACAGTTCCGGTGAATTTGCAGGCAAAAGCTTCTGACAGAATCAAGTGATCCACCAACGCGAGCAGTTCGCCAAATCGCGGCGCATCGGCATGTTCAAAGTCGGCCACAACCGGAATCCCGGCAGCGCGGGCGATGCGCGCGGCGCGAATCATTCCTTGGATTCCAAAATTGTCCACGAACAAAACCCGCGCCGAAAGAATAACACCTCTGGACGGAGACTTATCACTAGCGCCAGCAACGCCGTCAGTTTGAAAAAAAATATTTCTCGTCTTCCGCCGCTCATCCACGACGATGACTGACTGAACCGGCCGGGCGACCTTTCGTCGAATTGCCTGGCTCACATCGACCCCTTCCCGACTCAGGCAGTCGAGGACGTATCGCGAGTTCTCGTCATCACCCAGAACTCCGGCATAAACGCACCGCGCGCCCAGCCGCGACGCGGCCACCAGCGCCGTCGCCGTCAACCCGCCGCAATGCCGCTCGCGCTGCAGCACGCGCGTCTTCACATCCGCCGGCGGCCAGGCGGGCACGTAAAGCACTTCGTCCACGGCCGTGCAGCCCAGACCCAGGATGTCGATTCGCGATTTCACGTGAAGATCAAAGACCGGCCAGCCATTGTCGCATTGCCGCCGGGTCTTCCTTGAACATCAGTGAGCCGGGCACAATAAAATCCGCTCCGACAGCCTTGAGCAACGGCACCGTCTCGCGCCGAATCCCGCCGTCGGCTTCGATCACTGTGTTCAGTTTTCGCGTCGTGATGATCTCGCGAGCCTTACGGATTTTACCAGGCACCGTGGCGTCCATTGAAGCCCCTTTGATGCCCATCGCGGTACCGACGATGGTCACGATGTCCAGTTCGCTCCAATATGTTTCGAGCAGTTCGATTGGTTCGTTGATGAGCAATGACACGCCGGCTTGCTTGCCTTTCAATTTGATGGCCTTCAACACTTCCCCGGGATTCTTCGCTGAATCAAAACAACAGATCACAACATCCGCGCCCGCTTCGATAAATGGATCAACCCATTCCAAAGGCTCGGTGACCATGAGATGAACTTCAAACGGCAATCGGGTATGAGGCCGGAGTTGTTTCACCAGGTCGGGAAAGAACAGCAGGTTGTTCACGTAATGACCGTCGGCCACGTCGATGTGAAACCGCTCGGAGAACGGCTCGACGCGTTTCATGTCTGCGGTCAGATTTCCGAGGTCGGCAGACCAGAGGGAAGTGGAACATTTCAGCATGGCGGTTAGTTAGCCACAGACATCGTGCGGAGGAAATCAGATTTTAAGGGACACTCATGCGGTCGCAGCGAAATCGAGGTCACTCAAATAAAGGAGCTTTCCCCCTCACCCCGGCCCTCTCCCGTCGGGAGAGGGAGAATTGTATCCGGCTTCACAAAAAGATCGGCCCGCTGGATTTGCCGGCTGCGCATTCGAATAAACAAGGCGTGCGATGGCTGTCCCCTCTCCCAGCGGGAGAGGGTCAGGGTGAGGGAGGACGACTGCTTTAAAAATGCATTTTCAAAAACCCTTCAATGTATTGCTGCACCTCCAGCTCGTGACGTTCCAAACTCATGGACTTCGATGTCAGTTCCTTGAACTCCGCGTTGGGGATCGCCCGCGCGAGGATTTCACCATACTCGAAAGGATGAATCGGGTCTTGTCGGTTCGCGAGAACCAGCGTCGGCACACGAATCTTTCCCAACTCACCAACATCACGACTTGGCGCGTCATTCGGGATACGCTCCAGCTTCACCACGGTTTCCTCGGCGCGCGGATGATTAAACTGGGTCAACAGAGAATTGGCCGTGTCGGGAAACCTGCTCCGAATATTTTGATACGTCTCTGTCTGGACGAACATTTCGTGCCCTCGTTTAGCGCCGTGCGCGCGAATTAACTGCGCGATTTGGGAAAAGACGGCGACGTTCTCCGGGTTCGGACGATCCACCCACGCCGGACGCGACAGAATCAAACCCATCACCCGCTCTGGAAATCGCAGAACAAAATTCTGCGCGACGGCTGCGCCCATCGAAATGCCGCCGACGATGGCGTGTTGGATTTGCAGATGATCCATCAGCGCGCGCAGGTCATTAGCGAACGTGGCGATGCTGATCTTTTCCGGATCGCCCACTGGCCATGTTTCACCGTGCGCGCGGCAATCAAGTGTGATCAATCGAATGCCGGGAGGCGGGTGAAACAGTCCGAAAGTCTGGTTCACATCGCCGCCCAGCCCATGCTGAAAAAAGAACGGCGTGCCGTTGCCTATGTCAAGGTAGTGGAAATTCAAACCGTCGTGTTCAAAAATTGCCATGCTTCAGGTTAGCAAACCAACCGCGTCTGAGGCGGGGCAAGACAAAACCATCTGCCGTTAGCTTTTAAGCGTGGGTTCAATCCAACCCGTGGAAAACCTGCGGCCTGTCGAACCCAGCGGCATTTCGCGGGCAGAATGGGAAACATGGGATCAAACGGTTTCCCTTTCCCACGGGGCAAGCTGGATGGAAGAGACGCTCCGCGCGACTGCCTCACACGACAAAACGGACGCCCCACACGCGCTCGGCTTGGGTAAAACCAGCAAGCATGTGATTGACGCATTCATTGACCAGTGCCATATTCGCGCTGTGAAAACAAGCAAGCTCGCAACGTCCGAAGCGCAACAAAAATCTTCGGGAATGAAGTTGGTGGAAAAACATCGTCCACGCATGAGCCGCTTGACTGATGCGGAACGTCAGAAGCTCATGGCCCGCGGGCTTCGGATTATTTATGGCAACTCCTCCGCTGCGAAGGCCACTCATCGCGGTTGACACGAACGTCCCTCTCGACCTTGCCGATCGCAAGGAGCACATTCTTGATGCGCTGGAGGTTCTCCGCCGACGGCTGAAGCCAGGACGCATGTTGGTCACTCCTACTGTTTTTCAAGAACTGGTGTATCTCGCCGAAGAATGTGACGCTACCACCGACGCTGACCAGGCTACGCGGGCCTTGCTGGGTTTGAGTGGATGGGGACTCGAATTGGTCAATCTCGTTCCGGTCGAACATGGCATCGTCGAACGGATTGCTGACAAATTCCAGGATTCGAGGCTGCTGCCTGCCGAAGAGTATAACGATGGACTCATTCTGGCTGAGGCGGCTTTGTTGGGATGCGCCATTCTTCTGAGTGGCGACGCTCACTTGCGAGGATTGGATTTTCAACGCGCGGCCTTGGAGTTGAAGGCGTTCGACGTGGATATGCCAGTAATCGCCACGCCCCGCGAAATTACCGCCAAGTTCTTTTGAACGCAGCCAATTCAAATGTCTGGTTCACATCGCCGCCCCATCCATGCTGAAAAAAGAACGGCGTGCCACTGCCTTTGTCGAGGAAGTGGAAACTCAAACCTTCGTGTTCAAGAACAGCCATGCTTGATGTTAGCAAAACAACCGTGCCTGAGGCGGGGCAAGACAACACCATCTGCCGTTGGCTTTTACGGGATGGCTTTGGTGGTTTTAGTCTGCGTTTGGCGTATCATCTCTAATCCGCTTCAAGTTCTTAAACACAACCCACGCTCCGACTCCAGAGAGAACCGCCAGTGCTGGCAGTAGCATAAACATGAGAGCCCGATAAGCCTCCAGCAATCTGGCGTAGCCGTCGGCTGAAAATACGATCTGGTCGCCTGCCATTTTCCGGAATTTCAGGTATGGAGGTATCGTGCCTATCAGAGATAAGAGTAACGCCAAGGACATAAATGCCAGACCAGAGGCTGCCCATATCATTTCGGTCTTGGGGCGTAATTTGAACATAGTGTCTCGCGCAGCCTAAACATTGATGATCCCGCCGCCGGTAAATATATCAACTGACATGAATGCGCAAGAGGCATTCGCATCGACAAAAATATTCGCATTTTCATTTCATGATCTCCGTTTTGCCACGTAGAAACGCGACCCCCTCTGGCACTTCCTTTTCCTCCATCCCGTGCAAGATCAAAGGGCCGCTGAATCCAACGCCGTCGAGGAGTGAGAGATAGAGGTCGTAGTCCAATAAGCCTTTGCCCGCCGCCACGTTTCCCATTTCACCATCGCGACTCAAGTCTTTGGCGTGGGCGATGACGATGTTCGGGCCTAGAAAATCGAACGCCTCGGTCAAAATCCCCTTCATGCGCGGCAGTTCACCGGCGTGGAACAGGTTGGCGCCGTCCATCACAACTTTCAGATTCGGCGATTTCAGTTCGTCGAGCAACTGGCGTCCCTTGCGCGCCGAATCCACCACGTTGCTGACTTCCGGTTCGAACGCCAGCGTGACGTCGTTGGTTTGGGCCACCGGCAGCACGTCGCTCAAGCTCGCAAGCAACTCGCGCCAGGCTTCCGGTGAATCGTTGTCGGGATGCCGACGCCACATGTCCTCAGGGTCGCGGGTGCCGGTGCAGAGCGTGATAACCGGCGACTGTTGACTGTGGCTCTCTTTCCAACCAACCGAACGCCCCCTCACCCCGCCCCTCTCCCCCTCGGAGGGGGAGAGGGTGACCGGAGGTCGGGTGAGGGGTTGGTTTATCTCTTTGCTGATTTCCATCCGCGACGGACTCGACGTGCCCAATTGGCGCGCCGCCGTGATCAACACCTTCAATCGCCGCAGCCCATCGCGTCGCTTTTGGAGATCAGGATGGATGAGGTTGCATGTGCCGGAGACGGCGGACATCGTCAGCCGGCGGGTTGCCAGCTCGCGACGGATTTGATCCGTAAGCGCGGCATCAATCTGCTCCGGCAACGTGGGCAGGCCGACACAGGAGAAGTTGAATTGGATGCAGTCAAGGCCGTGGTGGACCACGGCGTCCAGCGTTTCACCGAGCGTCGGTCGAACAAAAGTCTTGGCGAAGATTCCAAGCTGCATCAGACGCCTCCGGTCACATGGGCCAGTTGAACGCTCTTGCCGATTTCGACTGAACGGGCGATGGCAACCATCGCCCGCATTGCGGCGACGCCGTCGTCGATGTTCGCGCCGTGTTGCGGGGCGCTGTGCAGAATCGTGTCGGCAAACCCTTCGATCTGTCGCTTGTAAGTGTGCGCATCCTCGCCTAGCGGACGATGATACTGCCCGTCCTTTGCGGAAAAACATTCCACGACACTCGATTTGTGAAACCAAGGCAGATAGATCTTGCCGTTCACGCTGCCTTGTTCTCCATAAACCTGGAAGCCTTCTTCAAAATCGCCGCGCACCGGAATGGTTAAATCGAGATGCCCCAGCGCTCCGTTCGCGAATTCCACTTCCACAAACCAGCAAAACGCGCCGAACTTTTCCGCCAGCCGCGCTCGAACGCTGACCAGTTCGCCACCCAGAAGACGCGCTGTGTCCACGAGATGGCTGGCGTGCGTGAGAATGAAATAACGCCGCTTGTCCGCTTTGGGATTTCCTTCGGGCCGCCGCGCTTGCGAACTGGTCAACGGAATTGGCTGGAGATTGTCGGTCATGGTGTAGCGATAGGTGGAATCGCAATACCACGCCTTGAACGCCATCATCTGACCGAGTTCCTCTCGAATGAAGCGCTGAGCGAAGGCGATGCCGGGATCGAAGCGTCGATTGTTCCCGATTTGAAAAACCAGTTTGGTTTCACGCAAACCCTGCCGCAACGATTCACACTCTTCAATCGCCACGCCCAAAGGTTTCTCCACGAGGACGTGTTTGCCCACGGCAATCGCCTGAAGACTGAGCGGCACGTGGAATTGATCGGCAACCGCGATGACGACCGCCTCCACTTGTGGGTCGGCCAGCATCTCATCAAACTTGGAGTATGCCACGCGCGGTTCGTGAATGGCCGTCATCTTCTCGCGCAAGTCATCGGCCAGATCGCATACGGCGTACAACTCCGCATTGCGCGCTTTGCGAATGGCGTCAAAATGGGCAATCTGTGAAATGGGGCCGCAGCCGAGGACACCGACCCGCAGGAGACGAGATTCTTTTTTCATCGCGCTTCTGCAGGATACCGTTGGCGCAACGCTTCGCGCAATGTTTTGAGTTGCTTCCGTTCGGCCAGCGCAATCAAGGCCGGAAGATGCTCCTCCATTGGCACGTCGCGCAATTCACCGGAGCGATGGACTTCAAGGGCCTGCATCATCGCTTCCGCGCCAAGTTTCGGATCGGTTTTGCCGGCGGCGTTTTTGATCGAGTTGATCGCCGAACCGGCGAGGAACAAAACATTCTCCGCCATGCCGCGCTTTTCCACGTCGGCGAGGTTGATGCCGATGTTGCCCTGGTCCAATCCGCCGGCGCGGGCGATCATTGTCGGTTTGATGCCGGGCAACGGGCGCGTGAGTGTCGCCTCGGACGCTTCCCATTCGAGACCGTAAGGCTTGAGAAACGGTTCACCCGGCTTCACGGGTGCGGTCTGGCGAAAGTCAATGCCGTCGAGCCGCGCCAGCAGATCAATCACCTCGCGCCAGATGCCGCCACGCGTCTTGACGCCGATGCCCGCGTTGTGACCGTAGATCGCAGGCGGATTCTTCATGTGTCTGGTGGCCTCGCGCACCATGCGCACGGTGCCGCCGGCGAACGTTTCGCTGAACATCACACCAGTCGCGCCCGCTTCAATCACGGCATGGACGGTTTCGAGAATTTCATTCGGCGCCCCGCTGATGTGCGGAGCGAAGATGAGTCCGCGTCCGCCCCGTTTGTCACGCGCACGTTGAATGGCTGCCACAGCCTGACGCGTGCGTTCCTTCGCCGGTGAGTAATCGAGCCGGGGATAAAGATTCTCGTCCTCCTTCACAAACAAAAACAGCGGACACGCCGCTGCCTCTTCGACCAACACGCCAACCTCCTCCGGCGTGATGCCAGCCGTTGGCTTGAGAATGGTGCCGAACGCAGGTTCTGCGGGAGCAAAACCGGTCAGCTTGCGAACGCCTTGAGGCCCATAAGCCGGGCCGGGAAATGTGCGGATGACTTTCTCCGGAATTTGCAACGCGACCAAGCGCACGTCCTGAACCTCGTACACATCAAAGATGATCGCCCCGGCGATGGTGTGAAGAATGTCGCATGACGTCAGATGACCATCCGGCTGCAACAACATTTTCAACGGAAAGGCGATGTGCAACAAACCGAGGCGCCCCGTGGCATCAAACGCATCGACGCCGACAGTTTTGGCGGTGCATTGCTCCAACAATGAACCGGGCGGGATGTGCTTCGTTCCACTCGTCGCGTGGTAACTGATTTCCTTGGCCGCGTGATCAAGACTCCAACTCCGAAGCGCGAAGAAATAAGTTGTGACGATGAAGTCAACATCCATCGGCGGTGGTTTGGCGGCCAACCGTTCGGTGATTATTGCCCGCAAGAGCACTTCGCGAGCGTCGGCATCGTGCCAGAGTGAGTTGAGAGTCGCTGAGTCAATGGCGCTCATTGAAAATAACACCGTCGGCAATCTTACTTCAACGGCCGCAGCTTGATGTTCTTGAACCAACACGGGCTGCCGTGGTCCTGCAAACCGATGTAACCTTTGCGCGGATGGTTCTTGTAGGCGATGTCGAACTTGTGCTCGCGGCCGTCGGGACGCCGGTTGGGTTGCGTGAACTCGTCCATATTCATGTGCGTGACGTGCTCGCCGTTCAACACAACGTCGATCAGGCTCTTGTTGCAGGTGATCTCGATATGATTCCACTCGCCGACCGGCTTCATCGCGTTCTTCGTCGGCTTCACGAGATCATAAATCGCGCCGGTGTCGTGATAGCCCGCACCGGATGTGTCGTCGATGGCGACTTCCATTCCGTTCCAACCAACGTCCTTGCCGGGCAAGGGCGTGAGCGAAAACGTGTGAACAAAGATTCCACTGTTGCAGCCTTTGCTGATCTTGAAGTCGAGCGAGAGAACAAAGATCTCCCACTGTTGCGTGTGCACCAGCATGTAATGTCCGGCCTTGTGCGGATTGAGCGCGCCCTCTTCGACCGGTGTGCGGGGTGGCGTACGGTTGCTGTTCATCCAACCGGATTGTGTCTTGCCATCAAAAAGTAGAATCCAACCTGCGCGTTTTTCGTGGTCCGTCAATTCGTTGTCAGCGCCAAATAGGGTTGAGGCAAGCGCAAGGAGGATTGCAACGGTTGATGTTCTCATGCCGCCACGACTTCTTCCTTTTTCGCATCCCAAAGCATCGTCTTGTTCTGACGATACGATTCCACGGCGAGTTTTATCGCCACCATCGTGGATGCGCCGAGATCCACATTGCAATGGAGCGTGCCGTTGCCGCGCAGCACATCAATGAAGTTGCCTTCCAAGTCGCGGCGCGGTTTGAGCGGGATGCGGACTTCTTCCTTGCCGTCGTTCTTCGCTTTGAACTCTGCGCCGAAATCGCCGTTGAAACGCAGGAATGGTTCGCCGCCGAGTTCCATCGTGCCGTACTTCCCGTAGATGCGGTCAGGAATGCCGGCGTCATTGGTGAGCGTGCTGACCAGGAAGAGCGACCACTCGCTCGGATAATCCGCGGTCATCAGGAACGTGTCGGGAATGTCGCGGCCGTCCTTCTCGATGTAGAGGCCGCCGCTGGCGTTGACGCGGCGCGGATATTCGCCGTCCGGCCCGGCGATTGCGATGAGCAACGGCGCAAGCTTGTGATAAAGCAAATCCGTGGCGACGCCGCCGTTGTAGGGCCAGTATTTGCGAAAGCGAAAAAAGTGTTCGGGATTCCACGGAATCTTCGGTGCGAGTCCCCACTTGTGACCGAGCCACATGTCCCAATCAATGTAATCCTCGCCGGTTTTATGCGGGCCGGCGGACGAATCAATCGTTTGATGTGTGTTGAACAGGCAGACGCGCGCGTTGCGATTGTAGCTGCCGTGTGCCCACGTCACTTTGCCGATGCGCCCGGCCTGGATCGCTTCACGCGCCTGCCAGAAACTGTCGTTGGCCGTTCCGTTTGGGCCGACTTGCAGGATTTTCTTGGTGCGCTTCACGGCTTCGCGCAATTCAATCGCCTGCGCGACGGTATGGGTCATCGGCTTTTCGACATAGACGTGCTTGCCGGCTTCCATCGCATCGATGGAAATCTTCGCGTGCCAATGATCGGGTGTGGCGATGAGCACCGCGTCAATATCTTTTCGTTCCAGAAGTTTCCGGTAATCGAGATAGCCGTCGCCTACGCAAATGCTTTTGGCCCGCGTGACCCGACGCTGGTAAACATCGGAGACCGCCAGCACCTTGATATTGTCCGGCTCGCTCCGTTTCACGAGGCTGTTCACGTGCCCCGTGCCTTGACCACCACAGCCAATGACACCGAAGCCGAGACGGTCATTCGCACCTAATACAGTCTGGGGCGTCAAACCGCCGATCACCAGAACCCCGGCGGAAGCTGCGGAAGTTTTCAGAAAATCGCGTCGAGTAAGGTTGCTGGCACTCATTTCACGGTTGGGTAAACAGTGCGCGATGAACCGGCGCGGGGTAAGGCACATGCGGCCCTTTGGCCACGTACCAAAGAATGCGGTTGAGTTCATCTTCCGGCGCGAGATCATATTCGCTGAAGTTCATCCGACTGGATTCTTTCGCGAAGGGAGATTTCGCCGTGTTCTTTGCATACAAATCGACCTTGGGCGTCAACATGGTGTAGGGAGTCGCTATGGGCGCGGGACGAAAGCAATTGAACATTGGGGTCGCGCCCGCGTCGTACTGCGTCAACGGCGGCAGACCGAGGATCAATTCCATCGTGCGGATCATGCTGGCGGTCGTGTAGAGCGTGCTATCGACAATGTGCCGCTTGCAATATGGACTGATGACCAGACCGACGGTACGATGCGCGTCCACGTGATCGGGACCATTCTGCGCATCGTCCTCAGTGACGAAGATGGCCATCTCCTTCCAGAATTTGCTGCGCGTCGCCGCTTCCACGATCTTGCCGAGCCCAATGTCGTTGCTCGCCACGCAGGCGTCCGGTGTAAACTCGCCGGGTCGAGTGCCGCGCGTATGGTTTTCGCCCAGGGACATGATCATGAAGCGCGGCAGATCGCCGCTCTTTTCCGCGGCCTGCAAATCCTTGATCCACCAGTCCACCCGGTCCTTGTCGCGTCCAGGACCCCAAGTCCCACGATTGATTGAGGGAACACGTTGCGCGCCTTCACCGTAGTTTTTGAAACTCACCCCGTGGCGGCGGCACAAGTCCCAGAGATAACCGGCGGCGGGATTTTCCATTTCTTCGTTGCCATGCATGCGACCGTGCTTGGAGTAGGAGAGAATCCAGGACCGCTGATTGTAATCTGTGGCGATGGCGGCGTCGCACCAACTGTGTCCGTCCACGCTGACCTCGCCATTGCAATAAAAATTGTCGAGCAAGACGTAATCGCGCGCGAGTTGATGATGGTTCGGGGTCACATTCTCGCCATACATGGTGAGCTTGGGATCGCCGTTGCCGGCGGGTTTGCCGTCGCTGTCCTTGAAATCGCCAAAGACCTGATCGTAGGTGCGGTTCTCTTTGATGATGTAGAGGACGTATTTGATGGGACAGGGTTCACCAACCTGGGTGGGAATGACACTGTGACTCCGCATCGGCGCGCGATGCAACGCCTCGGGTGTGTAAGGTGAATTGCGTCGGACCTGTTCCGTATAAGTCGCCATTTGCGCCGAACCGGGTTTGGCGATGAACGAAATGGAGCCTTCAAACGTGTCGCCGATATAATCAAACGCCGGTGGTTTGTGCAGGCGGTCGGGTTCTTTCGTCCGGGCTGGCACGTTGGCGCGCGACTTCAGCCCTTTGCCGTTCGCGACCAGAAGTGTGCGATTGTCCGGACTGACGGCGAGTGCGCTCGGATACCAGCCGACGGGAATGAAGCCATCGGCGACTGACGTTTTTTCGTCGGTGATATTGACAACCATCACGTTGTTGTTGTCCGAATTGGCGATGAACAAAGTCTTGCCATCCGGCGAAACGGCGACGGCGGACGGCGTGCTGCCTTCCGGCGATTGCGGGTAGAGCGAAGTGGAAATGATTTCGCGCGTCCCGGCCCACAACGGGCGCGCCGGGCTGGCCGGAAGGCCGGGGTTTTCCAATGCTTTTGTCATGATGACGTGCACCGTGTTGTCGCCGGCGCAGGCGACGAACAATCGGCCGTCCGGCGCCAGCGTCATGTCGTTGGGTCGGAGACCGACGGTGATGTCGCGCTCGCGCCGGTTCTTTTCCGTGTCAATAATGCTCAAGCTCCGACTTCCCCAGTTGCTCACGTAAAGGTAACGCTTGTCGGCACCCATCGCGCACGAGTGTGGGTATTGGCCGACGGGAATCGTCATCTCCAACGCGAGCGTGTCGGGATTGACCACCCAGATTTCGTGATTGCCCTGATTGCACACATAGAGTTTGCCAGTCGAGGGATGGACAGCGATGGAGCCAAGAAAAGTTCCCACCGCATCGGGCGATGGTTTCACCGTCATGTTCGTGGTGGCTTTGCCGTCTGCGTATTTGAAGGCGTGAATACTACCGGAATCTCCACCCGACACGAAAATCCGTTTGCCATCCTTGCTGAAGGCCAGACCATTCCACGCCACCGGCAACGGCACAAATTGCGCCACGCGTTTGCCTTCAAGATCGATCAGCGTCAAGCCAACGTTGATGAAACCGGCGCTCACTGCCACGAGCATTTTCTGGTCGGGCGAGATCATCATTTTGAGTGGCATGTCGCCCAACAGGACATGCTTGCCCGCTGGCGACACGCCCCAGCCATTGAACAAAAGATTCTCGTCTGGTTTCAGACCGGGCCGCTGCCGCAAGTCGGCGCTGTTGACGTCCTCGTTCGCCTTGCGTGTGTTCGATTGCCCTTGAGTGTTAAGCGCAATCATGGTGATAGACAGCGAAACGGCGAGTATGAGTGATGTTTGTTTCATAATAGGAACATTTTGTCGGCAATTAAATGGGCACTGTCACTGTTGTAGCGAGTTGCAAACGCGCGTCAAGCCGCAAGGGAGCAGGCTTGAATCAGAAGGGAGGGTCAGGTGAGTTCTGGTTCAAACTCCCTGAATTCGCTTTTCGTGTCCGGCCCATTCCTTTTCGCGCAGCAGGAACTTCTGGATTTTGCCCGAACTGGTTCGCGGCAACGAGGGACGAAACTCAATGGCCGTTGGGATTTTGAAGCTGGCGAGTTTGCCGCGGCAGAATTTGATTAATTCCCGTTCGCTGGCCTTGACGCCGTCTTTGATTACGACAAAAGCCTTGGCCGTTTCCCCCAATTTTTGATGCGGCACGCCAACCACGGCCACTTCCGCCACCGCCGGATGGGTATAGAGCGTTTGCTCAATCTCGTTGGAGGAAACATTCTCGCCGCCTGTGATGATGATATCGCGCAACCGGTCGTGAAGCTCGATGTAACCATCAGGATGCACCACGGCCAGATCGCCGCTGTGAAACCAGCCACCCCGGAAATCCTTGGCAGTGGCCTCGGGTTCTTTGTAGTAACCCTTCATCACGGTAGCCCCGCGCATGATAACTTCACCGATGGTTTGACCGTCGGATCGTACGTCGCGCAGGTTTTCGTCCACCACGCGCACCGGATCGCCGATGACGCGCGGAACGCCCTGGCGGGACAAAAGATTCGCCTGTTGGGAAACCGAGTGCTCTTTCCAGTGAGCCTGAGCTTCGCAGACCGTGTAAGCTCCGTAAGTCTCGGTCAGCCCGTAACCGTGGATGACGCGAGCACCCAGTTCTTGCAAGTGTTGGATGAGGCTGGGAGAAGGTTGCGCGCCGCCGATCACCACCGTCAACGGCTGACGTAAAGTTTTCGGGCGATCGGCGTGATTGATCAACGCGGCCATGACGTTGGGGGCGCCGGACAAATGGGTCACTCCTTCATTGAGGATCAGCTGCCAGGCCCGGCCAGCGTCAAATCTGCGCTGGCAAATATGCGTGCCGCCAATGGCCGACACCGCCCACGTAAAACACCATCCATTGCAATGAAACATCGGCAGGGTCCAAAGATACTTTGTCTGCGGCGTAAGGCCGTCCTCGATGATTTCGCCCAACGCGTGCAAGTAAGCCCCCCGATGCACCACCATCACGCCTTTGGGCTTGCCGGTCGTGCCACTGGTGTAGTTCAGGCTGATGAGTTCGTCTTCATCCTTGAGAAGCCACGCCAGTGGCTTGGGATTCCCCCGGCGAAGAAATTCTTCGTATTCAATTTCACCGAGCGGTTTGGCGCCGCGTGTGTCGATGATGTCCACCACCTGCTTGAACTTTTCCAGATTGCTTAGAATGGGCCGCACGGTATTGCTGAACTCCGAATCGACAAATAGAAACTTGCTGCCCGAATGGCCGAGAATGTATGCGATTTCTCCCGAACCGAGTCGGAAATTGATCGGCACCAATACACCACCGGCCAGCGGCACTCCGAAGTGAGCTTCCAACATGGCAGGCACGTTGGAACAAATGAAAGCCACCCGGTCTCCCGGTTCGAGGTCGGCATTGCGCAAGGCGGACGCCAGCCGGTTTACTCGTTGCTGCAAATCGCCGTAGGTCCAGGATTGCGCGTTATATTTGACGGCCATCTTGTCGCGGTACACCAGCGCGCTGCGTTCCAGGAATTTCAACGGCGTGAGCAAGCCTTGCGGCGCACTGTGGTCGTTATTCGGATGCGCCAAGGACGTCTCAGCAGAGTGAGTGACCACGTTGTTGCGAGCGCGCTCCGATGGTGCGCGCTGACTCGCCGACGCCGGGAAGGGAGCTTTCTTGACCAGATCGACAAATGCCCGTGCCGCCGCCGACAGTTCTTTTCCGCGTCGCGAAATCAAGCCAATCTCGCGAAACAATTTTGGTTCGCGGACCGGCACCGCCACCACGTTGTCCCGCAGGACGCAGGCCACCAGTTGCGGGAGCAGCATGACGCCCAAGCCGGCCTGCACCAAAGAGATGGCGGTTTCCTGCTCGCTGCATTCACAGACAATTTGTGGCTCGAACCCGGCAACCCGGCAGAAAGCATTGGTGCGTTCCTGATGCACGCCACGAATGACGACGAACTGGTCGCGTTGAAGCTGACGCAACTCCAGGCTCTTCTTATCCGCCAATGAATGCTCGCCTGGCAAAACGGCAAAGAACGGTTCGTTCCAGATTTCCCGCGCTTCGAAGAGTTGGTTGTTGCAGGGAAGCTGCAAGAAGCCCAGCTCGGTGCTGGAGTCCTCCACCAAGGCCGCCACGCCGAGCGAAGTTTCCTCCTGCAACACCAGATTGACGCACGGGTATTCGCGGCGAAAGCTTCGAAAAATATCCGCCAACCAATAAGTGCCGAGTGCGGGAATAAAAGCGATGGTCAATTTTCCGGCGCGCAACTCAGACACTTCTACAACGGATTGTTTCATCGACTCCGCCATGCCGAGCAGGGCTTGCGCCTTCTCAAAGAGAATTTCGCCGGCGGGGGTCAGAACCGTTTGCCGCTGGCCACGGATCAACAAGTTCGTGCCGAATTCTTTTTCCAGGTTCTGGATTTGCAAACTGAGTGCAGGGGTGGCCAGATTCAACCGGCGGGCGGCGCGCGTAAAACTTTGTTCCCGCGCCACTTCGACGAAGTAACGTAACTGGTAGAGTTCCATGTGCAGGAAAGCATTTCAGAATTCCGGTCAACAAACAAGCTTCATCACGCTGAGTTCGCCGACTTGGAGGGTCTCGAAAATTGACGAAAAACAACATTGGCAATCGAGTTTCTGGACGGCTAGACTCCTGTCTCCAAGAATCTATAGTCCGGTTTTTCAACGCCGACTGGTCTGTATGCAGTTTGAGCTGCGGCTCGATAAATGATTTATGAATCAACGTATCTTGGTGGTGGACGATGAAGCGCCCACCCGCGAATTACTTTCCCTCTACTTCAAAAAGCGCGGCTACGATGTGAGCACGGCCAGCACCGCCGAGGACACCCTGCGCCTCGTCAACGAAATGCCGCTGCAGCTCGTGATTCTCGATCTCAACCTCGGCGATTCCAACGGCCTGGACCTGCTGGCGCCGATTCAAAAGGCCCATCCTCAGATTCCGATCATCATCTTTTCGGGTATCGGTCTGGATGAAGAATCGTTGGCGCTGGCGCGCCAAAAAGGGGCGACCGGTTACATTCACAAAACCCAACCCCTCACGGAGATGCTCGCCGAAGTGCAACGGGCGCTCCAGAGCTGAACGGTCGTCTTCAAGTCGGGGGCGTCTTCGGCGAATTCCAAGGCAGACGTTTTTCCCCGTTCACTTTTTCAACAACGGTTCGGGAATGGCCGCTCCGTCTTTGCGCGGATCGGAAGCGCCATAATTCACGCCCGCTGAAAAATCCCGCATCACCGCCTGGCCGCCGCCCACCGTCTGGCTGAAGCTGCCTTTCACCTGAACCTGATGCCCTTTGGCCGTCAGCGCTTCGATGACTCTCGCCAGAATACGCGACTCCACGGCAACGTCACAACCCTCGAACGAACCTTTGCTGAAGCGGGGCGCTTCCAACGCCGACTGAAGGTTCATCTTGTGGTCCGCCACGTTGGAAACAAACTGCGCGTGGGCCTGTGATTGATTCCATCCTCCCATGATGCCGAACGCGATGCGCAGGTCGCCCTTCGCCATCATTGCCGGAATAATTGTGTGCAACGGCCGTTTGTGTCCGACGAGATGATTCGGACTTTTGGGATCGAGCGAGAACAGGCCACCCCGGTTTTGCAGCACAAAGCCGCATTGATCCGGCACGAGACCTGAACCGAACGAACCGTAATTGCTTTGGATCAGCGAAACAATGTTCCCGTCCCGATCCACTGCGCAGAGGTAAGTTGTTTCGTTGCCCGCTGCGGGCGGAGTTCCCGCCTCGACGTGGCAATTCGCTTTGTCCATGTCGATGAGTTTAGCGCGCTGCCGGCCGTACTCCTTGGATAGAATGCCCGCGACAGGAATTTTGCTGAACTTCGGATCGGCCACGTAGCGCAGCATGTCGGCATAGGCCAGTTTCTTGGCTTCAATCATCACGTGCAAATCCGTGACGGAGTTGTGTCCATATTCGGCGAGCGGAAAATTTTCCATCAGGTTCAGCATCGTGAGGGCGGCGATCCCCTGGCCGTTCGGCGGTATTTCATAAACTGTCCAGCCGTGGTAGGTGGTGGAAATCGGTTCGACCCATTCACATGAATATTTAGCGAGGTCGTCGGCGTCAATTGTTCCCCCCTGGCGTATTGAATACTCGACCAGGTGCCGGGCGGTCTCGCCTTGGTAAAACCCATCGCGACCCTTCGCCGCGATCCGTCGGTAAGACTTAGCCAGGTCCTCATTGCGATAGATTTCGCCCAGCCGCGGCGGGCGGCCATTCGGCAAGTAGGTGCGCGTCGCGTTTTCATCCTTGCGCAACAAACTTTCGCCACCGGCCCAGTATTCCGCGTCCAGTTCAGTGACCGGAAAACCCTTTTCCGCAAAGTGGATGGCCGGCGCGAGCACGTCCGCCAGTTTCTTTTTGCCAAAGCGACGGTTCAACTTTTCCAAACCTTCCACCGCGCCTGGCACCGTCACCGAATGAATTCCCTTCGACGGCATCGCTGCAAAACCCTTGCTCTTCAAAAACTCGATGCTCAATCCTTGCGCCGCCCAGCCGCTCGCGTTCAAGCCGTAAACCTTTCCACTCTTCGCCTCATACACGATTGCGAACAAGTCACCGCCAATGCCGCACATCATCGGCGCCACGACGCCCATCGTGGCGTTGGCAGCAATGGCCGCATCAATGGCATTGCCGCCCTCCGCGAGTATGGTGGCGCCGGCCTGCGACGCCAACGGATGCTCTGATGCGACGATGCCGCCGCGCGACACGGCCATCGAGCGCGCCTGGGTGCGATCCTGCGCTTCGGTTGGTTCGGCGATGAGGCTTTGCATGGTCACGATGATGACGAGAATCCAGTGTGATTTGGCTGACGGGTTCACGAGTGCACACTCTACTGCATTCGCTAATGGAAAAAAAACAAAAAATCCGTGCAGACCAAATGTTCTTATTCATAGACATTCTGGATTTGGATGGCGCTGCGTTGATCTACGTTGCCTTGAACTCCGCCACCAGCGCCTGCAAGGTCGCCTTGGCATCGCCAAAGAGCATCCGCGTGTTCTCCTTGTAGAACAGGAGATTCTCGATGCCAGCGAAACCCGGCGCCATGGAGCGCTTGAGCACAATCACCGTTCGCGCGCGATCGACTTCAACGATCGGCATGCCGTAGATCGGGCTGTCTTTTTGTTCGCGCGCGGCCGGATTCACCACGTCGTTCGCACCAATCACCACGCACACATCCACGGTGTCGATGATACGGTTGACGGCTTCCATATCGTAGAGTTGGTCGTACGGCACGTTGGCTTCGGCCAGCAGCACGTTCATGTGGCCCGGCATGCGACCGGCCACCGGATGAATGGCGTAACGAATCTCGGCGCCGTTTTTTTCCAACAACTCGGCCAGCTCGCGCACGGCATGTTGCGCCTGCGCCACCGCCAGGCCGTAGCCAGGCACAAACACGACGGAACGCGCGCCTTCCAGAATCGCAAAGCTTTCTTCAGCCGTGATCGGTTTGAGTTCACCTTCCACCTTTTGTGCGGACTTGGCGGCAACAGTGCCAAATGCGCCAAAGAGGACGTTGGTGAAACTGCGGTTCATGGCGCGGCACATGATGACGGAGAGAATGAAACCCGATGACCCATCGAGCGCGCCGGCCGTGATGAGCAGTTTGTTGTCGAGCACGAAACCCATCGCGACCGCCGAGAGTCCGGCATACGAGTTGAGCAGCGAAATGACCGTCGGCATGTCCGCGCCGCCGATGGGCAGGATCAACAGCACGCCGAACGTCAGCGCAAGAGCGATGATGATCGGGAAAAGCCATTGCCAGGCCGGATTCAGCACCAACACGACTGCGCAGGCGACCGCGACGCCGAGCAATGAGAGGTTCAACACGTTTTGATTCCGATACGTGACGGGTCGCGTCGGAAGAATTTCCTGCAGCTTGCCCGCCGCCATCAGACTGCCGGTGAACGTCAGGAATCCCAGCAGGACTTCGGCGCTGATGGCGATGATCCGGAGCGGCGTCAGTTCTCCTCCGCCTTCTCCGAGCCAGAGATAATATTTCGCCGTGCCGACCAACCCGGCGGCCAATCCGCCGAACGCGTGGGAAAGGGCCGTTCGTTGCGGCACAGCCGTCAACGGCACGCGCGAAAGCGGGATGCCAATCGCCGTGCCAATCACGACCGCAATGGCCATGTGACCGAAGTTCACAATGCCGGGCGTCTCCAGCGTGCCGATAACCGCCAGCAACATGGCCGTCACTCCGGCCAGCACCCCGCGGCGGGCGGTCTCCGGTTTGTTCATCCACTTCAACGCAAAGACGAACAGCGCCGTCGCAATCAAATACGCGAATTGAATCGAATAGTTCACTTCGGTTTCGGGTCGTCTTTCTTCCTGAACATTTTCAACATGCGGTCGGTGATCAGGAATCCGCTCACGATGTTCGTCACTGACGCCACGACCGCAATCAGGCCCAGCACATGGATGAACGTGGGATGTTGCGGCCCGGCGACGAGGATCGCGCCCACGACGGCAATGGCTGAGATCGCATTGGTCAACGACATGAGCGGTGTGTGTAATAGTCGCGAGACCCGCCGGATGACCTCGATACCGACGAACGTCGCCAGCATGAACACGAACAGCGCGGAAACGCTGTCGAAGTTCGTTCCACTGGCGTGTGTCGCCTGTGGCGGTTTCGCAACCGGCGCCGCCGCTGCGGCGAGGGATTGCCCGAACGTCAGGAGAACGGCGAACAGCACCACGCAACCGGCCATGCTGCTCCTGACCACCGGGGTGGCGAGTTCCAGCAGCAGCCGCCGGCGGGAGGAGGCGGGCATCACATTTCGCTTTTCGCGCAATTCCGCCTCCTCATGTCGGCGGCTACCAAAGCACTGAGGTTTCTTTGCCAGACGATTTGCACTCACAACTTCTCCTTGAGTTTGGGGTTGCAGATTTCTCCCGCGTGCGTGACGAGGCAGCCTTGAATGATTTCATCGTCGAGCTTGAGCACAAATTGTTTCGTGACCTTGTCCCAAAACTCCTCGATCAGATTGGTCAGGTTCGTGGAATAAACCTGACTAGCGTGCGCGGGAACACGGCCCGGCAGATTCGGCAGCCCTACAATCTTCACTCCATGGCGGTCGGCGACTTCGCCCAAAGCCGCGCCTTCGACATTACCGCCGCTTTCGATGGCGAGGTCAACGATCACGCTGCCCGGTTTCATGGCCGCCACCATGTCGGCGGTCACAATCACCGGCGCTTTACGACCGAAGACCTGTGCTGTCGTGATGACGACATCCGCATCGGCGCAAAACTTTTTCATTCCGTCGCGTTGTTTTTGAAGTTGATCTTCGGTCAACGGTTTCGCATAGCCTTCTTTCGTTTGACCGGTTTCACCAATATCGATTTTCAAAAACCTCGCGCCGAGTGATTTGATCTGTTCTTCGACCTCGGGTCGGGTGTCGTAAGCATCGACCCGCGCCCCAAGTCGTTTCGCAGTGGCGATGGCTTGCAACCCGGCCACGCCGGCACCGATGACCAGGACGCGCGCAGGCGAAATTGTGCCGGCAGCCGTCATCATCATCGGAAAAATCCTGTTCGCATGGTTGGCTGCCACAATTACCGCCACGTAGCCGGCCAGATTTGCCTGGGAGGTGAGTGCGTCCATCTTTTGCGCGCGGGTGATGCGCGGAATCATTTCCATGCTGATGGTGCTGACGCCGCGCGCGGCGAGCCTGCGCAGCAATTCCGTCTCGTTGAACGGCTGAAGAAAGCTGATGTGGATGCAACCTCTTTTCAAAAGCTCCAGTTCCGCCATCGGCGGCTTGCGCACGCGCAAAACCATATCCGCCGCTGCGAGCAGACCGGTGCGATCGTGAAAAACATTGGCGCCCGCCGCCGTGAATTCCGCATCCGTGAAACCACTCCCCTGCCCCATGCCCACTTCGACTTCGACCTGCGCCCCAAGTTTGACCAGGCGCGCGACGTTGGCGGGCGTCATGGCCACGCGCGTTTCGCCGGGATCGGTTTCTTTCGGTATGCAGATCGTCATGCCTGTTCTGCGCAAGGTTGATTGGAATGTGACGTCAGGTTACGGGTTGAGTTTAAGGTTTCAAGACCAATCATGCCCAGTGGCAGGATCGATTGACAGAGGCATGGCCGACGCTAGAGTCGCGTCGCCCGAGGGAAACCGAGCCAGGCGATTGGCCGGCCTGCTCAATCACCAGGTATCAACTGAATTTAGAATGCTATGATTAAACTACGCCTTACTGGCATCGCGTCGGTAACTGCCATTGCGTTTGTTGCGCTCAATGTTTTCTCTTTGAGCGCTCACGCTGCCGAAACAAATTCACCGTCGTCTTCCAAACACAGTTCCATCGAGCGGATGACGTTGCCACGTTTGAAAACGACTCACGAAGAGGTGCTGCGGTTTCAGAGCGCTCGTAAATCCCCTCCCCCGCTGCCGGGGTTGCACGACTATCGCGCCATCCTGCACGCGCACGCAGAGGATTCTACGCACACCGGCGGCACGCGCCCTGAAATGCTTGCCGACGCGAAGAAGGCCGGCGTGAACGCCATTTTGCTGACCGATCATTACCGTCCACCACGCGACTTCATTAAGGAAAGCTGGCACGGTTTCCACGAAGGAGTGTTGTTCATTCCCGGTTCGGAGATCAGGGGATTTCTCATCTACCCCATGGAATCGGCCATGGACAAGATGGAACAATCCACACCGGAGTTCGTGAAGTCGATAGCCGCCGGTGACGGTTTGATCTTTCTTTCTCACGTCGAAGAACGGCGCGGTCATTCGATGGAAGACCTGACCGGGCAGGAAATTTACAATCGCCATTACGATGCCAAGAAGGACATGGCGTCGCTGATCGCGCTCGTCACGAAGATGACCGAACCGAAATCGCTCGCGGAATTGGAGGAAGGATTGCGCCTCTACCCCGACGAAATGCTGGCGTTTCAAAACGACTATCCGCAGGTGTACATCGACAAATGGGATGCCGAAACCCAAAAGCGCCGGCTCACGGGTGTCGCCGCCAATGACTGTCATCACAACCAGGTGTTCATCGTGAAAATGGTGGATGAGAAAACGGTGCTGATCGGCACCATCGTTGATACGGACGAACAGATGCGCAAAGTCAGTGCCAGCGCGCGGCCCGGTATATTGGAGATGACCAAGAATCGAAAACCCGGCGATGTTCTGGCGCGGCTTGATTTCGATCCATACTATCGTTCGTTTCGGAATGCCACCACCCACATTCTGGCTCCCGAATTGACGGAGGCCGCTATTCGCGCCGCGCTCAAGGCGGGTCACGCTTACGTGAGCCACGATTGGATGTGCGATGCGAACGGCTTTTCCTTTGAAGCAGTTCAAAAAGACGCTTCAAGTCAATCCAGTCGCGTGCTAATGGGCGATGAAGTCAAGTTCGCCGAGGGGATGAAACTCATCGCGCGGTTTCCGCTGGCGTGCAAAACCCGCCTGTTCAAGGATGGCAAGGTGATTTCCGCGAAGCAACAATCAGTCCTGGAGCAAACGGTGGATGGGGCGGGCGTTTATCGCGTCGAGGGTTGGCTGACGGTGGATGGCGAAGATCGCGTTTGGATTTACTCCAATCCCATTTACGTCCGTTGACTTATGAAAAACACCTCGATTCTTGGCCAATCATTGTCGCGAATCATTCAAGCCGCGATGTTCGCTGCAATCACCACCTCCCTGATCGCGGCTGCGAAGGATTCCGATATGGAAAAACTTGTTGAACACGGTTACGCGACGAACAACGGCGTGAAAATTCATTATGCCGCGATGGGCAAAGGGCCGCTCATCGTCATGATCCACGGCTTTCCGGATTACTGGTACACATGGCGACACCAAATGACGGCGCTCGCGCCAGACTACCGTGTCGTGGCCATCGACCAGCGCGGTTACAACCTGAGCGACAAACCGAAGGGCGTCGATAACTACAGCATGAGCCTCCTCGTGTCGGATGTGGTTGCCGTCATCAAACACCTCGGTCAGGAGAAAGCCATCATTGTCGGCCATGATTGGGGCGGCGCGGTGGCGTGGGGCTTTGCGATGCGCCACCCGGAGATGACTGACAAACTCATCATCCTCAACCTGCCGCACTTTCGCGGCCTGTCGCGCGAGCTGGCAAATAATCCGAAGCAACAGAAGAACAGCGCCTATGCCCGCCGCTTTCAACAGGAAGGCGCGGAGAAGGATTTGACCGCTGAGAAATTGGCCGAGTGGGTCACCGATCCAGATGCCCGGGCGAAATACGTCGAAGCTTTTCGCCGTTCGGATTTCGAAGCGATGCTGAATTACTACAAACGTAATTATCCCAAAGAGCCGTACGTGGCAGACACCTCGCCGGTGGTCAAAGTCAAACCTCCGGTGTTGATGATTCACGGCCTCGATGACTGGGCGTTGTTGCCCGGCGCTTTGAATGGCACTTGGGACTGGTTGGAAAAAGACTTGACGCTGGTGACGATTCCCGGCGCCGGGCACTTCGTGCAACAGGACGCCACCGACATGGTCAATCGAACCATGAAAATGTGGCTGGCGCGTTAGGCGCAAGTCTGTCAAAGAAGTGTCTGTGGACGCTACCGATACCCAAATACTCCGCATGGCGACGCGGGAGATCATCTCCATCAATCCCGCGACGATGACGGAGGTCGGACGCGCGCCGATGCTTTCCGACTTGGAGGTCAACGTAGCGGTTGAGAACGCCCGCAGCGCGCAACCGTCCTGGGCCGCGCACTCGTTCGAGGAACGTGCCAAACATGTTCTCAAGGCGAAGGACCTCCTGCTGGATCGACAGGATGAGGTTTGCGAATTGATTTCGCGCGAAACCGGCAAGCCGTTGGTCGAAGCGATGGCGAGTGAAGTCCTGCCGGTGGCGAATTTGATGGACTATTTCGCGCGGGAATCGGCGAAGCTTCTGCGCGATGAACAATTCACCTTGTCCGTCTTCCGCAACAAAAAATCCCGCATCAGCTTTCATCCTTACGGCGTGGTGGGGATCATCTCGCCGTGGAACTATCCGCTTTCGATACCGATGGGCGAAGTCGTGATGGGGTTGATGGCTGGCAATGCGGTGTTGCTCAAGCCATCCGAGTACACACCAATGGTCGGTTTGAAAATCGGCGAGCTGTTTCGCGCGGCCGGCCTGCCAGACGGAGTCTTGCAAGTCTTGACCGGCGACGGCAGCACGGGCGCAGCGCTGGTAGATTCAGCAATCGACAAGATATTTTTCACCGGCAGCGTGCGCACCGGCAAGATCATTGCAGAGGCCGCGGCTCGGCGGCTCATGCCGTTCGTTCTGGAATTGGGCGGCAAGGACGCGATGATTGTTTGCGGCGACGCGCCGTTCAAGCGCGCGGTCAACGGCGCGGTTTGGGGAGCATTCACCAACTGCGGACAGACGTGCGCTTCCGTCGAACGGCTCTATGTGGCCGAGTACATCGCCGATAAGTTCATCAACGCCGTGGTTGAAAAAACCAAGGCATTGCGCGTCGGCATCGACGGCGAACAGCAGCAGGACGTGGGTTCGCTCACCAATGCCCGACAACTGCGCATCGTGACGGAGCACGTCAACGACGCCGTTGCCAAAGGCGCGCGCGTGCTCACGGGCGGCAGGCGGATTGAATCGTTGCCCGGCTACTTTTTTGAGCCGACCGTTCTCCTCAACGTCAACGATTCCATGCGCGTGATGCAGGAGGAAACCTTCGGCCCGGTGCTGCCCATCGTCGTTGTCAAGGATGATGCCGAGGCGATCCGGGAAGCGAACCGTTCCAATTACGGTCTGCTGGCCAGCGTCTGGACGAAGGACACGAACCGCGGCAAAAAAATCGCCGAGCAAGTGCAAGCGGGCACGGTCATCATCAACGATGTGATTTACACGCACGGGGCAGCGGAGACGCCGTGGTTCGGTGTGAAGGAGAGCGGATATGGCGTCACCCATTCCAAGCACGGCCTGCGCGAATTCGTCCAAATGAAGCACATCAACTGGGACGTGTTCCCGATGAAATCAAATCCCTGGTGGTTTCCCTACTCGGCCAAGAAACGCCGTGATTTCAAACTGCTCGCCAAGGTTCTCCACAAATGGGGACTGAAGAAGTGGATTTGAGTTTGGGCGCGGCGACTTGAGTAAATGACTTCGACGAGGACGGCTAAGCAAAGAGAGAACTGTCAACGCCCCACTCCGTCGCCATTTCAGTCACAAACCCTCTGAGCGATCAATAATTTGTTGCGCCACTCCCATTAATTGGTTGGCGAGTTCCCTCTCCAAGCCAGCGATCTGGGCCTGAACTTTGTTCTGGAACGAGCGAAGTTGATTCAACGCCGCCGTTGAGTTGCCGCGATCAAACGAATCAACTGCGTTGATCAAAGTTGCGATCATGGGGCGTCTGTTCTTGTCAGCCAAATCCGCCTGCTCAACCAGCAGAATCAAAATCTCCACGGCCTGTCCAAGCGTGATGATATTCAACATTACCGAGGCCGTCGTTGAATCGGAGCCATCACTCACAACCAACGAAATCTGACGCGTTCCTATATCAAGGATATTAGTTGCGACAAGCGTTGTTGCTAGGAGGTTCGTGTCATCAAGCCATGTGAACTGTAGCTGATCATTGTCCGCATCCTTAGATTCGGAGCCATCCAAGACGACACTTGTACTCTGGTTGTTCGGCGCAATCACAATCAAATTTGTGAGGCCAGGGAACTCCGCAAGCGGAGAAACAACAATCGCAGCTTCGGGCACGTGGTTGCCTTCTATAAGGAATGCAGGGCGGATGTCGTTGGGCCAGATATGCCAAAAGCCGGTTGGCGGACCATTTGTTGACCAACGTGATGCGACGTAACCCGAATCCGGAGGCCTGTCCTGTCCACAGTAAAGAAGCGGTGAGCTAGCGAACGGCCATAAATAATAGCCAACGTCCGCTGCTGTTGCTTCGAAGAGCAACCAATAATTCTGCCCTCCTTGCACGATTCCATTAAGAGCGTAGGAATAATTGCCGACCGTTGGCCCGACGTCTTGCGGAATCCCAAACCAAATGACCTCCTGGCCTGGGCTTAAACGATCATCGCGAACGATGGAGAGCTTGTAATTATTCGCATTTGCGATTTCGGACTTCGCTAAAGGCAAGATCATTCTTTTGAGTTTGATCTCACCGCTGCCACTGACTTGGAACCTGGCGCCTTCAGAGTAAGTGTAGCTAAAGGATTTTCCTACATAATACAAAGCGCAGTTGAGACTATTCGTTCCATCATAATTGCTGGCCAACACCTTTGAAGCGCCCGCACTGGGGCTTTGAAGTAACACCGCTAAGCTAATCAGCAGCCAGATCATTCCAACTTTTAACTTGGTTACGCGTCTCATAATCTCGTACCTACTCGTCGCCAGCTCACGAGGACGCTCGCCCCACCGGCGGATTTCGTCGTCACTTCGCCGCTTGCTTCTCCTCGGTGATTTCTTTGCCGGTCTTGGGATCGACGCGGACGTTCAGGGTTTCCGTATCGTCGGTGTAGAAGAAGAAACCCTGCATCATTTCGTTGTGCGTTTGCGGGCCGTTCTTGACCACCACCTTGGGATCGGGATTGAAAGGATTGAACGCCGAGTTGTCGAAGTGCGAGCTGCATTCGATCTTCGTTCCCTTGGGGAAATGTTGTTCGCCGCGACCCCAGACATAGCTCAACTGCCAGTCGAAACTGTAATTCGGCAGGACGAGCAGCGTCTCGTTCCGTCCGTCCGGGTAATGCGCGGAGAACGTGGTGTCCTTGCCGCGCAGATGCATGTGGCTGAACAGCGCGATGCCGGTCGCGTCGCATTCAAGTTCCTTTTGCGCGGCGACGGGATAGGCTGGCGCGCCCGGTGGAATCTCAAATTTGTAGTCGCCAATGATTTTGTAACGGACGCGTTTGCGGATCGGTTCCTTGGCGAAGCGCAGGCCGACGGAAATCTGGTCGGTCTCCTCCTTGCCCGTCGTCACGTAATGAATCTGATAAACGAGGGACACGCCTTTGGGAATCATCATCGCCATCCCGGAATCGAGGTTGACGGGAATGCCGCCGGGCACTTTGCCGGTGATGAAGTTGTGGTCTTCATCAAAACCTTTGCCCAATGTGCCGAAAGCGATGTTGGCGTGATGCACAACCTTGGGGTTGCTGGGCATGATTTGAACACCTTGCACCCAGGTGTCATAGGGGAAGACGTAGGGCAAAATGACGTAGCGATAATTGATGTAGCCGGTGGCGGGCAACTGTTCCGGTTTCGCGGCGGTGATGATGAGGTCCGGTTCGCCGATCAACCATTTGCTGTCAGGAAACTCCGGCGGCTTGGGCGCTTGCGCGAGGTCGCCCGGCGCTTTGCTGCCGCGTGCCCATTGCACAATGGTGTCGCGCTCGTCTTCCGTGAGGGAACGTTGGTTGATGAACTTGCCAAAACCGGGATGCGCAAACCACGGAGGCATGCGTTGCTCATCGACGACTTCCGCGATGGCCTTGGCCTTGGCGGCGGCTTTTTCGTAAGATGTCAGCACAAACGGCGCTTCCGTTCCGGGCCGATGACATTCCACGCAATGCTTGTTGAGTAACGGCGCAATGTCTTTGGCGTAAGTCAGCGAGTTGTTGGTCGGGCGAACTTCAGGGAACGTAATGGCGCAACCGTCAACCGCGGTTTCCTTCACTTTCACTTTGCGTCCGGCGAGAACATCCTCAATGGCTTCCTTCAAATCCTCGCGATCAACCGATGGATTGGCGCCACCGAGCCGGTATTGATTGTCGATGCGACCGCGATAGCGAATCTTTCGCTCGGCATCCAGCACGACGACTTGTGGTGTGCGGCTGACGCCCAACGCTCGCGCACACTCGCCGTCCACGTCTTTCACGAAGGGAAATTCGACGCCATGCTCCATCGCCTGGTAAGCAATTTCCTTGATCGAATCATCCGGGCCAACATCGACGGCAATGAATTGAACGCCCTTGTCGGAGTATTGCTTGGAGAGTTCCTCGAGGCGCGGCAGATAGCGTTGCACCAGCGGGCAACCGGTGGTCGTAAAGATCATGACGAAGGCTTTTGGCTGGCCGAAGTCATCCAACGTTCGTGGTGAATAGCGAATGTCCTTGAACGTGAATTTTTCGGATTGCGCGCCGATGGGCACTTTCTTCTCGCGAGCTTGAACCTTTCCCACCAGCACCGGCCAGGTCGCCAGGCAGACCAAAACAGCCGTCGTCAACTTGCTAAGTTTCATAAGCGGTGTCCTTTGTGCGAAATAATTCCATGACCTTAAACGCGGCAGCAAACAACCCGGTAGAATAGACGCAGCAGCCAGCGTGAACGTCAAAACAGTATAACGCCCTTGCCCAGACCGCAATAACATTGCTTTTGAAATTTTCCGGAATTTTGTTGTCACCTTGACACGTTGCCAGTCGTTTCCTATTCAGTAACACATTATGCACAAGGACATCATCAAGCACACCGTATCGGGATTGATCGGGACGTTGTTTCTTCTCAGCAACGCCTTCGCGGAAAAAATCGACTTTTTAGCGCCGTTGGGGCCATTGCCGATTGGAGTCACCACCACCGTTCTGATTGACCATAGTCGCACCGATGCGCTCACCCACGAACCGCGCACATTGGTCACCGAAATCTGGTATCCGGCCACCGATGACTCACGCAATCTGCTAAAAAACAAATACTCGAATTTCCTTCCCGCCAGCCCACCACCGGAAGTGGAAGCCTTCGTGCGCGAATCGTACAAGCAGTCCATCGCCGAGGTGGACAAGACTTTTGTGAATGATGCCGTGCGCGATGCGCGCGTGCGCGACGGAACATTTCCGCTCGTCGTCTTTTCGCACGGCAACGGCGGCAATCGGCATCAGAATACTTTCTGGTGCGACTTCCTCGCCAGTCACGGTTACGTCGTCGTCTCCGCCGATCACACCGGCAACGCTTCCATGACGATCATCAACGGCAAGCTGATTCCCTATGATAACAAAGGGCGCACCAATTCCGCTGCCGACCGACCCAAGGACATGAGTTTTCTGCTCGACCAGATGACGCTGTGGAATGGCGGCGCGGACAGCCGCTTCGCCGGCAAGCTGGACCTCAGCGCGGTTTGCGCTTCCGGCATGTCATTCGGTTCGATAACGGCGGTCCGGGTCGCTGATTTCGACGCACGATTCAAATCCGTGATTGCGATGTCAGGCGCGCCGCTGACGCACACCAACCTGACCGTGCCGACGTTGTGGATGATCGGCACGGAGGATACTACGATTGGCGTCAACGGTAACGCGCTGGTTCGTTCGCATCACAGCACGCACACCGGACCGTCCTACCTGTTGGAAATGAAAAACGGCGGGCACTACTCGTTCACCGACATGTTCAAGATCAACAAGAGCTACGGCGATGGAGTCGGGCCGGGCAAACGGCGCGAAACCAAAGAGCCGTTCGAGTTCACTTCGATGGAAACGACCTACAAACTGATCAACGCTTACAGCCTCGCTTTTCTGGAAGTCTATGCCAGAGGCAATCACGAACCGCTCGCTTTCTTAAAAACCAATCATTGGCCGGATGAACTTGTTTGGAAAACGTCGGGTGTGGATGTTGCAGCAAAATCAAAACCTCAGATCGGTGGCAACGGCTTCTGATACGGGTCGGAACGGGTCAAATAAAGGTCAGCAGATGCGGATCGCTCAGATGCGGCACGGCGTTAAAGGTCACCAGCGAAAACCGTCCGCGAGAAAACAGAAAGTCGGTATAAGCGGCGTTGCGGACCACCCAGCTTAACTCCAACGTCTTCTCGTCGTCCAGGTTCAGCGCAAATCCCATCGCTGCCGCCACTTGCCCGCAGGAAGTGGCAGCGGGTCGAAGGCTTCTAACTGCCGATGATGAAGGCGATGTTGGCCGAACTCAGGTGCGGCCATTTTCAAGAACTACCCCGTCACGGCTTTCGCAGCCGGAAGAACTGGGAGCCGGCGGAAACCGGATTCGTGACTGTGAATTGCCCGCCGAGCACCGCCGGCGGATTGGTCACGTCGAGCCAGCTTGCGGGCTGAGTCAGATCTTGCGTGGACTGCAGCGTAAACCCGGTCGCGTTCGCCGGCCAGGAGAGGACCATGGCATTGGCGCTGGGCCACCGCAGCAAGGTCGGCTCCGGCCCGGTGTCAACGAGCACCACAGTGTAACTATATCCCGCCGCAATCGCTGTGACACCAACCAAGCCCGCAGGCACCGTTGTTTCGCCGCAGCAACTATTATTTCCCCACGCCACGAGCGAGCCGTTGGTCTTCAAAGCCACGGTGTGGTCACTCCCCGCCGCAATCGCCATCACCCCGCTTTGCGCCGCGACAGGCACATTCCCCCAAGTATTCCCCCACTCCACGACCAAGCCGTCGTTCTTCAAGACCGTGGTGTGATAACCTCCCGCCGCAATCGCTCTCACCCCGCTCTGCGCCGCGACGGGCACATTCGTTTGACCGACGTAGTTGTCTCCCCACGCCACGACCGAGCCGTCGGTTTTCAACGCCACCGCGTGAACATCGCCCGCCGCAATCGCCAGCACTCCGTTCTGCGCTTCGACTGGCACGTCCGTCTGGCCAAAGTTGTTTTCCCCCCACGCCACGAGGGATCCGTTGGTCTTCAAGGCCAGGGTGTAATGAAGGCCCGCCGCAATCGCCACCACTCCGCTCTGCGCCGTAACGGGCACATTCGTCGGGCCCATGTAGCCGGACCCCCACGCCAGCACCATGCCGTTGGTTTTCAAAGCCACCGTGTGATAACCTCCTGCCGCGATCGCCATCACTCCGCTCTGCGCCGCGAACGGCACATTTGTTTCGCCATCATCGTTGTACCCCCACGCCACAACCGAGCCGTTGGTCTTCAAGGCCACGGCGTGATATTTTCCCGCCGCAATCGCCGTCACGCCACTCTGCGCCGCGAACGGCACATCAGTTTGGCCGCTGCCGTTGTACCCCCATGCCAGCACTGCGCCGGGAGACTGCGCTCGGCCGGTGCTGGTTTCGAGCCAGAGGGTGACCAAGACCAGCACGGCGAAAAGGTGAGTGGACGTGCGCCACGGTATGGATACGGTGGGCGACAAAGTTGGGGTCGGTTTCATGACGATTCCGGAGCTACTTTTTCTCAGGCTCGGGCGGCAGCTCAAAACCTTCCCGTTTTGCCACGTCGGCCCACCCATTCGGGAAGATGAGCCGAAAGGTTCTAGGGAAGGGATAAAGCTTCCATTCAGGGGTCCAAAGGTCGCGCGGAAAATTCATACCCTTCCCGTAGTCATTTGAAGTTTGGGCCTTCAGACGTTGTTCGTCACCGGCCTGATACCGTTTGATGATCAGCGTTACCGGCTTTGCGTCGCAGTCGTAGAGGCCGATGGACTTCATCCATGCCTGTGAAGTCGGCAGGATCAATTCCGCCCGCTCTCCGCCCAATGCGCCAGCCACCGCAGTGATGAGGTTGTTGCTGATGCTCTGCGACATCGTGTCGTCCTTTGGCAAGGTGTATTGCGCCACCAGATCGTCCTTTGGCTCAGCGCGCTCCACGTGGGCGAGCATCCAGTCGGTGAAATCCTTCTTCACGCGTTGGAGAGCCGCCTCGACTTGACCGCGTTCCTGAGGTGTCAGGGCGAGGACCGCGGTGGCTACATCCGTCAATTTAGCGTCAATGACTGCCTTCATCTGGACATCGCGCACAGCCTGCTTGCTGACGACGATGTAGTCCGGCGAAGTTCGCCAATCGAAGCCGAGTTCCGCCAGCACACGCTGCCGCAGTTCCGGTGAGAGACGATCGGCGCGATTCGTTTTGAGCACGGACCAAAGCGCGTTCACGGTCGCGGCCTTGGATTGGGCCAGAGCTTGCTGTAACTCACGGACGCGGTCCGTCAGAGCGGATTTCTCACTCTGCGCGACGACGAGTTGCTGCGTGTGAAATTGCCAGGACTCATTTGCGGCCTGCACCTTCTGTTGAAGTTGATTGGCATGCTGACGTGCTACGTGGAGTGCGCCTGCACCCGTGGCGAGAAAGGTAAGGATCAGAAGGACTTTACTCATGGGTTCTCCTTCTTGCTCAGCCGGGTAATCGCCTCTTCCTGAAGCCAGGCGCATACACGTTGGCGTAGCGTGCTCGTTACAAGCGGGAGGAAACTCTTGAGAACCTGCTCGGCGGCGGCGGGCCGCCTTGGATGGTCCTCTGGCAGGAACATGGACAGGTCCTGGACGTTCACATATCCCACAACGTTTAGGGAATTCTTGCTCTCGATCGGGCTGCCGCCGGCAAAGGTGCCTTCAACTTTAAGCGTCCCTTTGGCGTCGGTCGTCAGCGAAATCTCAACTGACTCGCCTGATCTCATCGGCAGGTTTGCCCCAGTGGTAGCTAGAGGAATGCGAGGGCCTGCCTGCGGGGGCTTAGCCTCCACCACCGGCCAGCGTTCGTTCCCGACCACGCCCTGCACCTCTGCCAGTATCTGGTCGCGGCGCGGCCTCATCTCATCTTCTGGCAAGGGCGAAAGGGCGAATGACCTGCGCGCCAGGACATTGTCGGCTACAGGCAGATTGGTTTCCTGAATCCCTGCTGTAACTCGCTCTTCCACATCTGCAAAATGCCGCCCAAGCGCGGCCTCCATCGCCTGCTGTTCCACCGGGGTCATCCCCATCAGTTCGCGCGCGAAGGGATTCACAACGCCCGGCGGCGAAAACGGCTCGGCTGCGCTTTCTCTCACCAACTCAGGCAACACCGCTTTGGGAATCCGCACGAACGGCGAATCGTCCGACCATCGGTAATCCGCCGCAAGCAGCAGGCCGCGAGTTCTCAGCTTCCACGCTTCGAAGGCTTGCGCAGATTCGGCGGCGCGGGCGGCAACTTCGTTCGCCTGTGCGATGGATTGCTCCAACTTGGCAGATGCTGCGCGCAACCTTTCAATCTCGGATTGCACGTTGGCCGCATCGCCCTGCCCCGCCGTTTGCACTCGGCTCAAACTGGCGAGTCGCGCCAGCCACGCGGCCAACCCGACCAGTGCCGGCGGCGCAACTTTCAACACCGCGCCCACGACCGTGCTCACCACCGCCGCCGAAGCAGAAGTGGCCGTGTGTTGCAGCGCAGCGGCAGCCGCGGCAACAGTTGCCGTCTTGAAGCCGCGCCGCTTGAAAAATTCTGCCAGCTTTTCCAGCGCGCTTTGCACCCGCATCCGCGCCGCGTCTTCACTCGCGCCAACGGCGGCGCCCACCTCGCGCAGGGAATGACTTTCATAGAAACGCAACAACAGGGCGGTGCGGTCTTTCTCGCGGAGGGAAAGCAACGCTTCGTCCAGCAGCGGCACGAGCGCCTGGAACGCGGGTTCGGCTTCGGAAGTCTTCATAGTCGTGCCCAGTTCAGCGGCGGTTGCTTCGCGGCGACGCCGCCGCAATTCGCCGCGCAACCAGGATTTGGATTCAAGCAAGGTCGTGCGATGAAGCCACGAGGGGAGCGAATCATCCGGCGCAAACTGCCAGGCTTTGCGGGCGAGCGCCCCAAAGACGTTCTGGCAGATTTCCTCGGCAGCGCCGCCGTCGGTGACCTTCCGCAGCGCGGTGGCATAAACAAGATCGAGATGCCGACGCGTCAGGGTGGCGAATGCCGGTTGGTCACCTTGGCGGGAAAACGCCTGCAACAATTCAAAATCCGCACGCCATTCGCTCATGTTCAACCCACAAGCTGCCGCAGGCGCCGCAAACCGAAAATCTTTTTTCGATCTTTTTTGCCTGGACTGTAGCGCGGGCCTCCGAGCTTGCTGTATCGCAAGTTTCCAAAACTTGCGGGCGGAGCCAGGTTTCGACTGCCTGCAACTAGGGCGAGCGAATGCGATACAGGCGCGCCGGATGGCCGATCCACTCCGGATCGTTGAAGTGAAAAAGTCCGTTGGTAAGATTGAGGCTTTGCAGCGGAACCCAGGCGCCGTTGGCCTGGTTCGTCGTAGCCTCCACTACGATGGGGATGTTTGTCGTCCCGGTGATGTCGAAACCGAATCCGACTGGCCCTGCGCCAAAGTTGGGGCCGCTGGTTTGCATCAGCGGGTTCCATAAGACTGCCGGGCGACCGGCAAACGTCGCGCTCCAGCCGGTGGCGCCGGGGAGGTAATAGACAGTCACATTGCTGGCATCATAGAAGACACCCGAATCAACGCCCGGAGCGTTACGCATAAAAAACACTCGATTCAGGCTGGGGCAGTTCCGGAACGCATAGTTCCCGAGGTTGGTGACGGTGCCAGGGATTGTGATTTTGTTCAGATTCGTGCAATTATAGAACGCTTGGTACCCGATGCTGGTAACGCTGCCGGGGATGCTGATATTGCGCAGGCTGGTGCAGTTATAGAACGCATCGTGCCCGATGCTGGTAACGCTGTTGGGGATGGTGGTGCTTGTCAGGCCGGTGCAGAGGTAGAACGCGCCGTCCACAATGTTGCTGACGCTGCCGGGAATTATGACGTTGGTCAGGCTGGCGCAGCCATAGAATGCATAGTCCATTATGTTAGTGACGCTGCTGGGAATTGGATAGCTTCCAACTTTGCCGCCCGGGAATTGGATCAGCGTGGTCTGGTTCTTGTTGAACAAGACTCCATCCAAGCTGCTGCAGGACGGATTGGCCGGATCCACCGTGATCGCCACCAGACTGGTGCATCCCAGAAACGACTGGCTTCCAATGTTGGTGACGCTGCTGGGGATCGTGACGCTGATCAGGCTCGTGCAACCAACGAACGCCCCGTCTCCAATGCTGGTGACGGTGCTGGGGATCGTGACGGTGATCAGTCTGGCGCAATTATAGAACGCGTAACTCCCCACGTTCGTGACGCTGCTGGGGATCGTCACGCTAACCAGGCGGCATTCAGAAAACGTCCCGTCCGCGATACTGGTGATGCTATTCGGAATAGTGACGTTCGTCAGGGGGCAATTGAAAAACGCATCGTGCCCGATGCGCGTGACGCTGTCGGGGATCGTGACGCTGGTCAGGTTGTAGCTGTGCCAGAATGCAGCAACCCCGATGTTGTTGACGCTGCTGGGGATTGTGACGCTGGTCAGGTTCGGATTAGCGGAGAAAGCATTGTCCCCGATGTGGGTGACGGCCAGCCCCGCGACGGCATACGGGATGGTCACCGGCCCGGTTGGGCCAGTGTAGCCGGTGATGGTGATGGCCAAGCCATCCGAAGTGTAAGTGAAATCACCAAATTGCTGGGCGGTGGTGGCCAGGGGCGTCGCCAGAAGGATGACGCCGAACAGGGCGGGCAGCGGGTTCTTCATGCTCTTGCGACGCGCGGTGGTTTCGGTTGAGTTGAAGTCATTTCTTCAGCAGTTCCGGGGGCAGCTCGAAACCTTCACGTTGACGACCTTGTTGAAAGTCTCAGCCGGAGGTGAAGGCCAACCGCTGCAAATCCGAGCAGCAAGACCGTGGACGGCTCCGGAATCGCGATGATTCCTTCAGAGAACACCCAATCAATGGTGGAGCGAGGCAGCCCGAATTCGTTGAAGGCTACTCCGCCTGGGTATGGGTTTGCCGAAGAGAATGCCAACAGATACGAGTCGCCTGCAATCAGAACCAGTGTCGCCGTGTAAATGTCTCCCGGGACAAGAGCGACGGTAGCTGGAAATTCAAATCCAATTGTCTCGAGAGTGCTGTTGGTCACGATGAGTGTCGGGCTGGTGGCAATCTGCGCACCGGATCCCGGCAGCCCTCTGAAGAGGTTGAATTGCACCGTTGAAACTCCTCGGGATGAACCTTGAATCTCAAACCGATCCAGTCCGGTTAAGGCCGGTGTAAATGATTGGCCCAAGTTCTGACCAGGCGTCAGGACGCCAGTGGTGATGGATCCCCCAACCACATTCGATTGATCAACAATGAATCCCTGCCCGTTGGCCGCTTGCATGATACACCCCAAGTTGGCGAGCAACGTCAAGATGGTCATGGTCCGGATGGTGCGTTTGTGGTTCTTCATATTCGTTCTCGCGCGCGTCATGGCGTCATTTTCGGTTCGAGCTATTTCTCCTGAGGTTTCTCAGGCAACTCGAAACCTTCTCGTTGCGCCACATCCGCCCAGCCGTTCGGGAAGAGGGGCCGGAAAGCTCTGGGAAAATTCCATTGGGGTTCGCTCGGGAGGTCGTACGAAACCGTCACGCCGCGCCCATTGTCATTTTCTATTTGGAATTTCAGTCGCTGTTCGGTCCCGACCCCGTTGCGCTTAACGGTCACGACCTGTGGTTGGCGGGCACAGTCGTACAGACCGATGGAGTTGACCATCCAGTCCCGAGCGGAAGCCAGGATTACCTCTGCCCGCTCCCGTCCAAGTGCGGCGGAAAGTGCGCTGCCGAAGCCATTGCTGATGCTTTGCGACGTCGCTGGATCTTCCGGCAAGGTGTAATGCGCCACCACGTCATCCTTCGGTTCGCTGCGCTCCATGTGCGCCGACACCCAATCCTTGAAATCCGTTTTGACACGCTGGATGGCCGCTTCGACCTGGCCGCGCTCCTCGGGTGTCAGGGCGAGAACTGCGGCGGCCGCTTCGCTCAATTGGCCATCGCGGACGGCGGCCATCTGGAGCTCGCGCACGGCCTGCTTGCTGACGATGATATAGTCCGGAGAAGTCCGCCACTCGAAGCCTAGTTCCGCCAGTACACGCTGCCGCAGTTCCGCCGGAAGATGGTCGGCCCGATTCGTCTGGAGCGCGGACCAAAGCTCGGTCTTCGAGACAGGTTGCGATTGCGTCGGAGTTTGCCTCAGCTCACGGACGCGCTCCGTCAGTGCGGCCTGTTCACTCCGTGCGGCGGCGAATTGCTGCGTGTGGATTTGCCACGACTCGTTTGCCGCGCGCACTTTCTGCTGGAGTTGAGTCACATGCTGACTTGCCGAGTGAAACGCGCCTGCGCCTGCCGCCAGAAAAGTCAATGCCAGAAGGATTTTGTTCATGGGTTCTCCTTCTTTTTGAGCCGGGCCGTTGCCTGCTCCTGAAGCCAGGCAAGCACGCGCTGCCGCAAGGTACTCGTCACGGTCGGGAGAAAACGCTCCAACTCGGCGGCCCGGCTGGGATCGCCCTCGGGCAGGAACAAGGACAGTTCCGGACCACCGCCATAGCCCACAATATTTACGGAGTACTTGCCCCTCACGCTAGGGCTGCCGCCGGAAGAGGTACTCTCAACCATGAGCGTCCCCTTCGGGTCGGTCGTCAGCGAAATCTCAACTGACTCCGCCGATTGCATCGGCAGGTTTTGCCCCACGATTGAATACGGAACACGAGGTCCTGCTTCCGGAGGTCTGGCCTCGACCACCGGCCAGCGTTCGTCCCCCACAACACCCCGCACTTCTGCCAGCATCTGGTCGCGGCGTGGCTTCATCTCGTCCTCGGGCAACGGCGAAAGGACGAATGACCTGCGCGCAACGACGCTCCCGCCTGACGATAGGTTGGTTTCCTGAATCCCAGCCGTAACTCGCTCTTCCACGTCCGCAAAATGCCGCCGAAGCGCTGCTTCCACCGACCGCTGTTCCGTGGGCGCCATGCCCATCAGTTCCCCGGCGAACGGATTCACGACCCCCGGCGGCGAGAAAGGCTCTGCCGCGCCCTCTCTCATCAACTCGGGCAACACCGCCTTGGGGATGCGCACGAAGGCCGAATCGTCCGACCAGCGGTAGTCTGCCGCGAGCAGCGGGCCGCGAATTCTCTGCTTCCACGCTTCGAAGGCTTGCGCAGATTCGGCGGCGCGGGCGGCAACTTCGTTCGCCTGTGCGATGGATTGCTCCAACTTGGCAGATGCTGCGCGCAACCTTTCAATCTCGGATTGCACGTTGGCCGCATCGCCCTGCC